>JACCZJ010000117.1 GCA_013696065.1 Nocardioidaceae bacterium | reverse complement strand
GGTCCGGGGCACCCGCCGGGCTCGTCGCCTCACCGACGACAACGCCGCGCTGGAGCGCTGGCGCCATGAGGAGGCGGTCGCGGCGGTCCAGGACGAGCGCGCCCGTATCGCGCGAGAGCTCCACGATGCGGTCACTCACAACATGAAACATCGTCGTGCTCCAGGCGATGGCTGCCTCAGGCGTCCTGAACGACGACCCGGCGCGCGTGCGGGAACCGTTGGCCGTGATCGAGCGCAGCGCACGTGAGGCGCTGGAGTAGATGCGCCGTATGCTCGGCGTGCTTCGCGAGGTCGACCAGGAGTCGGCCGCCACAGCCCCGCCGGTAGGGGTTGACGATCTGGACACCCTGCTCGGCGGCGCCCGTGCCTCCGGCCTCACCGTGCAGATCACCGTCGAGGGTGAGCGCCGGCGACTGCCTCCCGCGATGGGCCTCACCCTCTACCGCATCGTGCAGGAATCGCTCAGCAACGCAGCCAGTCACGCGGCCCGGTCGCAGGTGGCCGTCCGGCTGCGCTACGAGCGTGAGGCGGTCGACCTGTCGGTCCGCGACGATGGTGGCGACACCTCCGGCCGGCCCGATCTCGACGGCCTGCGCTCCGGCCGAGGGCAAGGTCTCCTCGGCATGCGGGAACGAGTGGCTGTCTTCGGTGGGACGCTCGACGCGGGGCCGCTCGCCGACGGCGGCTTCGGGGTGCATGCCCGCCTACCGGTTCGGGGCGAGCCGGCGTGATCCGGGTGCTGGTCGCCGACGACGAGGCGCTGATCCGCGACAGCTTCCGGCTGCTGCTAGAGCCCGAGCCCGACATCGTCTGGGCGGGGGAGGCCTCGAACGGCCGGGAGGCGGTCGAGCGGGTACGCGAACTGCACCCCGACCTCGTCCTCATGGACGTCCGGATGCCGGTCATGGACGGTCTCGAGGCCACTAAGGCCATCACGGCAGCGGGGCTGGCATCGCGCGTGCTCGTCCTCACGACATACGACTCCGACGACTATCTGTATCAGGCGATGCGAGCTGGAGCGGGCGGCTTCTGCCTCAAAGACGTGCGACGCGGGGAGCTGATGCACGCCATTCGCACTGTCGCCGCCGGTGCCGCGCTGCTGCATCCCGCGCTGACCCGACAGCTGCTGGAACGGTTCACGCCGAGCCCACCGCCGGGAGCCCCTCCTCACGACAGCCTCGGCCTCACCGAGCGCGAAGCAGAGGTGCTGAGGCTCGTCGCTCAGGGTCTGTCCAATCAGGAGATCGCCGCTCGGATCTACCTCGGCGAGGCCACCGTCAAGACCCACCTCGCAAACCTGATGCGCAAACTCAACCTCAGAGACCGGGTGCAGGCGGTCGTCTTCGGATACGAATCCGGCCTGGTCCGCCCAGGCGAGAGGACGGACTGACTGGGCGGGGTTTGAGCTCGGGGCCGAGTCGACACCTAATCTGGTGCGGTGACGGCTGCGGACTGGGGATTGCTCACCTCCACCTTCGTGGCGTCCTTCGTCGAGTGCGTCGAGGCACTGACCATCGTCTTGGCCCTGGGTGTGACCCGGGGATGGCGCAGTGTCGTCGCAGGTGTGTTCGCGGCTCTCGTGGCGCTGGTGTTTTTCACCTTCTTCGCCGGCTACGCGTTGGCCAGCTGGCTCCCGGCGGCTGCCCTCAAGTTGGTCGTCGGTGGGCTGATGCTGATCTTCGGGCTGCAGTGGCTCCGCAAGGCCGTCCTGCGCTCGGCCGGCCTCAAGGCCATGCACGACGAGGCAGCGGCGTATGTCGAACAAGCGCAGACCGCCCGCAACGCCAGGACCCAGACGATCTTCGGTCTCGACGCCTTCGGTTTCATCGTGGCGATGAAGGCGGTGTTCCTCGAGGGGGTCGAGGTGACATTCATCGTGATCACGTTCGGACTCAACGCAGACAACGTCAGCCTGGCAGCGCTGGGTGGTGGCTCAGCTGCCGTCGTCGTGGCGGGCTTGGGACTGTGGCTGCACCGTCCCCTCGCGAAGATCCCCGAGAACGCCTTGAAATACACGGTCGGCCTGGTGCTCACGGCCTTCGGCACCTTCTGGTCGCTGGAGGGACTCGGCTTTTTCGTCTCGTCGAGGCAGAGTCTCGACTGGCCGGCCGATGATTGGGCTCTCCTGGTGTTGCTCGTGGCGTGGGCCTTGTGGAGTTGGCTGCTGGTGATGTGGTTGTCGCGTCATGCCGCTGGAGGTCCAGAGAGGAAGCTGCGACCAAAGGAGCTGGCCACATGATGGTGGCACGAGCCGTATGGCGGTTCCTGGTCGACCTGCTCATCGGAGACGACCCCAAGATCGCGGCGATCGTTGTCCTCGTCCTGCTGGGCGGCGCTGGAGCTTTGGTCACGGGCATCGCCGGTCCACTCGTGGTCCTGACCTGCGGAGCAGTCACCCTGATGGTCGGCTTCGCGCTGAGTCTGACCCTTGACTTCGCCCGAGGACGCTGACTGCGGACATGCGCGATTTGGAACGATATGGAGCCGCCGAGGGCCCGCCAGTCGCCATATCGTTCCAAATCAGAGTCGGTCATGGCGCTAGGGACGCGGCGCGACCAGATGCTGCAAGGATGCGCGGTATGGCGCAACCAACTCGCATCGAGATCACCGGCGACGGAATCCGGCTGGGCCAGTTCCTCAAGAGAGCCGACGCCGTCGACCAGGGCAGTGACGTCAAACCGCTCCTCGCCAGCGAGGCGGTGCTGGTCAACGGTGAGGTGGAGACGCGCCGGGGCCGGCAGCTACGAGATGGTGACCGCGTCGAAGTCGCCTTGACGTTGTACGCCGTGGTCTCGGCTGCGTCGGATCCTGAGTGACGCAGCCGATCGACCGAGCTTGGTAGCAAGCGGGCAGCAGGTCAGCGCACGTCGACCAAGTCGACCACGAAGATCAACGTCTCGCCGGGCTTGATGGCTTCCCCGGCGCCCCGATCGCCGTATCCGAGATCGGGAGGGATAACGAGCTGTCGCCGCCCGCCCACCTTCATACCTTGGATGCCTTGGTCCCAACCCGCGATCACCTGACCGACTCCGAGCTTGAAATCCAGCGGCTCACCGCGATTGTAGGAGGCATCGAACTCCTCGCCGGTCGAGTGCGCAACCCCGACGTAGTGCGCGGAGATGGTGCTCCCGGCCGTGGCCTCGGCCCCATCGCCCTCGGTGATGTCGGTGACCTGGAGCTCGGTCGGCGCTGCGGTGTCGGGGAAGTCGATTTCGGGTTTCTCAGTCATGCAGGCACCCTAGCTTCCGCACCAAGCCCGAGCGATGACGCGTCACTTTCGTGCACGTGAACGGTTGTGCGGCCCGGGGCTGTGGTTTCGGTGTCACTTTCGTGCACGTGGACGGTTGTGCGGCCGGGCGACAAGTGCGGCCGAAGCTGCGGTTACTGCGTGTTGCTCACGTACGACGACAGCTGGTCTCGCTCGAACTCCAGCTCGCCGATGCGGGACTTGACCACGTCACCAATCGAGATGATGCCTTGCAGGGAACCATCGAGCACTACCGGCACATGGCGGATGCGGTGCTCGGTCATCAAGCGCATCAAGTCGTGAACCGACTCATCGGGGGCGACCGAGCGAACCTCGGAGGTCATGATCTCCGAGATATCTGAGTCGAGGATGTCCACGTCAGCAGCGAGCCGGCGTACCACATCGCGTTCGGACACGATGCCCGCGATCTGGCTCTCCTCGCCCATCACGACCACGGCGCCGATGTTGTGCTCGGCCAGCAGCGCGACTAGTTCGCGGACCGTGGTGTTGGGAGGCGCCGTCACGACAGACCCGCCCTTGCTCCGCATGACGTCTTGGATACGCATTGAGAACCTCCCGTGGGTCGCGTTGAGACGTGCCAGTATTTGCGTCCTCGACGTCTGTACCCCCCGAAGGTGGGCGGTTGCCCGTAGCCACTCGCAAACCTGGGAGGATGACGCCTGTGACGACGGTACTGGAACGCCGTGCGCGGCGCGAGACGTTGCTGCCTGTTGCCTCGGCACGCATTGTCGCCGTGGCCTTGACGTGGATCACGATCGTGCTCTTCGTGGATGCGGATTCGACCCGCTGGACCCAACGCGGGCTTGGCATCTGCACGTGGCTGGTGCTGGTCTGGTTGCTGCGACGAGAGTCGCCGTTGGTCCGCGTGCAGACAGCGGTGGTGGTCGTGTTCGCTTCGATCGTCGAGTACACGTTCTCCCCGCTACTCGAGGTCTACACATATCGCTTCGACAATGTCCCCATGTACGTCCCACCGGGCCACGGCTTGGTGTATCTGGCCGCGTTGGCGATCGGTCGTCTCGCCTGGGTCCAGCGGCACTCGCGGATCTGCACCGCGGCGGTGCTGGTCGTCGGAGGTGCCTACGCGGCCTACGGCCTGATCTTGAGCGATCGCCCCGACGTCCTCGGCAGCTTCTGGTTCCTGTGCCTGGTCGGCTTTTTGGCCTGGGGCCCGTCGCAAGGCCTGTATGTCGGTGCCTTTGTCGTCGTCACCTATCTCGAGCTAGCTGGTACGACGCTCGGGACGTGGACGTGGCAACCCGTCGACCCGACCGGACTGGTCTCCATCGGCAACCCACCATCGGGTGCAGCCGGCGGTTACGGCTGGTTCGACCTTGCGGCGCTGCTGCTGGCGCCGGCCCTCTTGGCCCGCTGGCGTCGCCTCACGTCACCGGGGCAGATCAATCAGTGAGCTGAGGCTTATCGGGTATGCCGACATATGCCAACGCCTGCTCGTGCAACCGGCCATTCGACGCCAAGGCGTTGCCACCGAGCGGACCAGGGTCGCCGGCCAGGCTGGTGAACGTCCCGCCCGCCTCGGTGACGATCACGGCGAGAGCGGCCATGTCGTAGAGGGCGAGCTCTGGCTCCGTAGCCAGGTCGACCGCACCTTCGGCGACCAACATGTAGGACCAGAAGTCGCCATACGCACGGCTGCGCCAACAGCGACGTAGCAATTTCATGAATGCGTCTTGGCGCCCGACCGCGTCCCACGAGTCGAGCGACGAGTAGGACAGCGAGGCGTCCTCGATCGTCGACACGTCGGAGACTCGGCATGCTGACGCGGAGAACAGCGACTTGCCGGTCCACGCGCCGCCCCCCAGCGACGCCCACCAGCGGCGACTGAGCGCGGGCGCGGACACGACCCCGGCGACGACCTGGTCCTCGACCATCACCGCGATCAGCGTCGCCCACACAGGCACGCCGCGCACGAAATTCTTGGTGCCGTCTATCGGGTCGATGATCCAACGTCTCGGTCCCCAGCCGGTCGACCCGGTCTCCTCACCGAGCACCGCATCCCGGGGTCTGGCTCGACTCAAGCCCCGGCGGAGGGAAACTTCCACCGCCTCGTCGGCGTCGGACACAGGCGTCAGGTCAGGCTTGGTCGCCACCTGCAGGTCCAGCGCCTTGAACCGGCTCATGCTCAACGAGTCGGCATCGTCGGCGAGCACGTGGGCGAGGCGCAGGTCGTCATTGTGGTCGGATGGCATCCGGCCCAGCCTACGGCGACCCGACCCGCAAGGGTTGTAGGCGCGGGGACCAGCTGGAGCCCACCTGCCCAAAGGTCTGTTGCACCTGTAACTCCGTAGCGTGAACTGGGAAGATCATCTTGTGTTCGACGAGATCAACGGGTTGCCGATCCATCCGTTGGCGGTGCACGTGGCAGTCGTGCTGGTGCCCTTGGCGGGACTGCTGGGCGTGCTGTTCGCCATACCGCACACGCGTCGATGGGTGAGGGTTCCGCTGGTGATCGTGGCTATCGGGGCTGTGCCGGCCGTCTTCGTGGCCAAGGAGAGCGGCAAGAGTCTCTCCGCCGTCTTGGGTCTCGACTCAAGCGGCCGCGCCGATAGCCGGGTCGCGGCAATCGTGCGCGAACACGCCGAGAGGGCAGACCTCCTCTTCATATTGGTGATCGGCTTTGCGGTGCTGGCTGTGCTCGCCGTGGCCGTGTCGGCGAAGTTTGACGCGCTCCCCGCGGTTGTCCCTGTTGTCGTATCGGTCCTGTTGGTCTTGGGCGCGGTCGCCCTGGCCTTTCAGACAGTGCGCGTCGGCGAAAGCGGGGCCAGGGCCGTGTGGAACCCAACGGGCGAGCAGAGCTTCGTGCCGGGTGACTGAGAGCACAACGGCATGCTGTCCATGCGACGACTCTGTGCTTAGTCGCCCTCAGTGCGCTCGCGACTGGACAGCAGCCGACGAAACGACTGCACCCGCTCGACCTCGACCCGCCCATCAGCGATCGCAGCGTCGAGTGCACACTCAGGCTCGGCATCAGCGTGGGTGCAGCCGCGAGGGCAGTCGACCGTGAGCACGTTGAGGTCGTCGAAGGCACCGATCAGCTCGCGTGGGTCCACATGTGCGAGACCGAATGACCGGATTCCCGGCGTGTCGACCACCCACCCGCCACCCGGCAGCTCCAGCGCCAACGCTGACGTGGAGGTATGGCGGCCGCGCCCCGTCACCTCGTTGACGTGACCCACCGCCCGGGTCGTGCCAGGAACCAACACGTTGACCAGAGTCGACTTGCCAACCCCGGAGTGACCGACGAACACGCTGACCTGGTCGCTCAGCCGCTCACGCACCAAGGTGAGGTCGCCACCTCGCTCGGCCACCACGTACGGCACCCCGAGCGGGCGGTAGATCGACAACAGTCCTTCGGGGTCGGCCAGGTCGACCTTGGTCAGGCACAGCAGTGGGGCCAGCCCTGCGTCATACGCCGCCACGAGGCATCGGTCGATCAGCCGGGGCCGGGGTTCGGGATCGGCGACCGCGGTCACCACGACCAGCTGGGAGGCGTTGGCGACGACGATCCGCTCAACCGGGTCGGAATCGTCGGCGGTACGTCGAAGGACCGTGTCGCGTGGCAACACCTCGACGATGCGCGCCAAGCTCCCGACGGCGCCTGACACGTCCCCCACGACACGCACCCGGTCTCCGACGACGACACCTTTGCGTCCGAGTGGTCGAGACTTCATCGCTGTCACGTTCTGGCTCTGCTGCTCACCGCTCACTCGAACCGTGAATCGTCCGCGGTCGACGGTGATCACGAAACCCTCGACAGCGTCGTCGTAGCTTGGTCTGTCCTTGGTGCGCGGGCGGGTATGCCGACGCGGCCGATCGAACCTGCTGTGGTCGTCGAGCTCGTCGTCGCGCCTGCGAGTCACGCGAGCATCGCCGCCCAGGCGCCCACAAAGTCGGGGTGGGTCTTGGACGTCGTCGCGATGTCCTCGACCCGAACACCGTCAATCACCAGGCCCAGCACCGCTGCGGCTTGCGCCATGCGATGGTCGGCGTACGTCTGGAAGATGCCGCCGGTCAACGGCCTTGGCCGGATCTCCAGACCGTCGCGGCTGTCGGAGGCATCGCACCCCATCCGCCGGAGCTCGGTCGAAAGGGCGCTGAGGCGGTCCGTCTCATGTCCCCTCAGATGCGCGATGCCGCGTAGCCGGGTCGGGGAGTCCGCCAGGGCCGCCACGGCGGCGATGACGGGAGTCAACTCACCGACGTCATGCAGATCAAGATCGATGCCGCTGACACGGCCAGTGCCAGCCACGGTCAAGCCAGCGTCGGTCAGGGTGACGTCAGCGCCCATCAGGCTGAGGATGGAGCGCAGCTCGTCACCGGCCTGCGTGGTGCGCTGCGGCCAGTGCGGCACGCTGACGGTGCCACCCGTGACCACTGCCGCAGCCAAGAACGGGGCGGCGTTGCTCAGATCTGGCTCGATTTCAGTTGACCCGGCTGTGATCTGTCCAGGCGCCACCAGCCAACGGTTGGGCTCGTGGTCGTCGACTCGGACGCCGCGCGCTCGAAGCATCTCGACGGTCATGGCGATGTGAGGCATGGACGGAATAGGTTTGCCGTCGTGTCGGATGTCGATCCCGCGGTCGTATCGGGCACCGGCCAACAGGAGCGCCGACACGAACTGGCTGGAAGTCGAGGCGTCGAGGGTGACCACCCCACCGTCCACCTCACCTGTGCCTTCGAGCCGGAACGGCAAACCGGTGGCAGCGGGATCGATCTTGACACCCAGGCTGCGCAGCGCTCCTAGAATCTCCGCCATCGGCCGGTTCCGTGCATGCGGATCACCGTCAAAGGTCACATCGCCGCGAGCCAACGCGGCCACGGGTGGGACGAAGCGCATCACCGTGCCGGCCAAACCGCAGTCGACCGTGGCAGGTCCCTGCATGGGCCCGGGTGTGACGATGACCGTGTCAGCCTGCTCGACGATCGCGATCCCGAGCGCCGCCAACGCGGCGATCATCAAGCGGGTGTCGCGCGCCAGCAGGGGTCGCGTCAGGGTGCTCGGCCCATCGGCGATGGCAGCCAGGAGCAACGCCCGGTTGGTGATCGACTTGGAACCAGGTATGTCGACTCGCGCATTGACAGGGCCATGCGCTCGCGGCGCGGGCCAGGCCTCCGACTCGTCAGGCACGAAGCTGTTTCAAGGAGGCGCCGCTCTGCGACTCAGCCGGGAGTGATCTTGCTGGCCGTGCGACTGGCCTGCTTCTTTGCCTCGACGGCTTGACGCCGCGCCCGCCACGCGAGACTCGGCTTGCCTTCGGTGTCGACGGCTGCGAGCAACAGTCCGCCGGTCATCGACACGTTCTTGAGGAAATGCACCCGCTGATTGGCTCGCTGCTGAGTATCTTCTTCCTCCCAGAAGCGGTGACCTGCCAGAGTGGTGGGCACGAGACTCGCCGCCAGCGCCAGCGCAGACAGGCGAGGCGACCGACCGGTCGCCAACATGGCGCCGCCGACGATCTGCAGCAGCGCGTTGGCCTGCACCAACTGCCTGTTGTCCAGCGAGATCGGCAACGAGGCGGTGGCCCGATCGACCACCGGTGCAAGCTTCGCGGTCACCGGCTGGGCGCGCTGGGTGGCGCGGTCGACATTCCGCAAGGTGTTGATTCCACCGTTGACGAACATCGTGGACAACATGGGACGCGCAAGGAGTCTGACAAGGGCCATAGGCGCCATTGTTCCCTATGGCGCGAGGCGGTGCAGATCCCGGGGGAACAGGGTCACCTCGCGGATGTTCTCAGCCGCCACCAATCTGGCCGTCCACCGCTCCAACCCGATAGCAAAGCCACCGTGTGGCGGCATCCCATGGCGGAACGTCTGCAGGTAGCTCTCGTATGGCGCCAGCGCCTCACCGCGCTGCGTCAGCGCCGCCACATAGTCGTCGTACCGGTGCAGCCGCTGTCCGCCCGTCACCAGCTCGAGCCCACGAAACAGCAGATCGAAGGAGTTCGACCAACGGGGATCGTCGGGTTGCGGGTGGGTGTAGAAGGCACGTTTGGCCAGGGGATAGCCCTCGACGAGCAGGAAGTCGCTGCCGTGCTGCTCTCTAGCCCAGGCCCCGAGGGCGCGCTCGTGTGCCGGCGCCAGGTCCGGCTCGTCGCTCGGAGCACCCGCGATCTCGAGTGCCTCCCGGAAGTGAATCACCGGCAGTTCGGCAGGAACGGTAGGGACGTCGACACCGAGGAGCTCGACGGCCGACGACGTCCGCTCGTGGATGCTCTCCACCATGCCGGCGAGGACGTCCCTCAAGGTGGCAGCCACGTCACGGTGGTCCGCGATGAAGCCCATCTCGACGTCGAGGGACACGTATTCGGCCAGATGGCGCACGGTGTCGTGTGGTTCGGCACGAAATACCGGACCCACTTCGAAGACCCGCTCGAAGATGCCGACGCCCATCTGCTTGTAGAACTGCGGCGACTGGGCGAGATAGGCCCGCTGACCGAAGTAGTCCACGCCGAAGACGTTGGAGCCGGACTCGGTCGCCGACTCGACCAGCTTCGGGGTCTGGATCTCTGTGAACGACTGGCTCTCGAGCGTACGTCGAAAGCCGTGCATCGATGCCGCTGCCAGCTGCCACGTGGCCTGCTGACGCGGATGCCGCCAGGTCACCGGAGCGTGGTCGAGCATCGTCTTCAGACCGGCTTGATGGTTGGGTCGCCACAGCTCGATGGGTGAGGTGGCGGCCGCTGCGGTAAGCGCAGAGAGCGCCGGGTCGATAATCTCGACGCCTCCGGGCGCCTGGGGGTTTGAGCTGGTCATGCCCACGACGTCGACCGTCGTTTCTTCGGTCAACGCATCTACCTGCGCCAGGACGGCCGGGTCTTTGACGACCACCTGCGCGGTGCCGCTGCGGTCTCGGATGACGACGAAAGCCAGTCCGCTCAGTCGACGTCGACGGTGAATCCAGCCGCTGAGGCGCACCCGCGTCGGCGGGGCGTCGACGTAGCTCGAAAGGTCGGATGCCAGAGTGCGAGGGAGCAAGGCGGAGGCTGCCGAGGGAGGGGCAGACGGCGAGGACGCCTGCGCTGATGCGGGGATTGTTGGCACGTGATCTCCAGGTGGGTTGCCCCGGAGATGTGGGCGACGGGGAATTTCGCGGTGCCACCACACCTTTGCCATCGCGCTTGCGATGACCTCAATCTGCTGCTAGCTCAAGAGTGTCTTCAGCGCGGGTTCGAAGTCCGCCTTCACAGCTGGTGGCGGCTCTCTGAGCTTCGAACGCCCGCGACTACTCGTCTCCGTCGTCGCTGGGGCAAGTCTAAACCCCGAGAGTGAACTCAGCGTGATTGTTGTTGGGGTCGGGATCGACATTGCCAATCGTCTCGAGGTCCACGGTGATCGTCGACTTGGCGGAGAGCTCGCCTTCGAAGATGATCTGATCGGGAGTCACCGTATCTTGACTGATGCATTCAAGTCTTTGAAAGTTGGGCGCGGCTACGCAGTCCCAGTTTCCGAAGTCGAAGACGTTGACACTCTTGACCGGGGGTCTGGCTTCAGCCGTGAGGCGCAGGTGCGTAGCCGGCTCCTCCGTCGTCGCCGTGAGCGCGACGCGGTAGGTATCACCAGCCAGCTGGGTAGCGTCAAGGCTGATAGCAGCGTCCCCCGCCGGAAGGGGAGGGATGTCAACGACTTCTTGAATCAGCGGGGGCGCGGTCGCCACGACTGAGGTCTCCAGGCGAGTAACGGCTTGCGCCGTCGCTTCGACAGACACCTGACCAGCGATCGCATCGTTGGCCGAGATCGTGTAATCCTCCGCAGTGCACAGCGCCGTTTCGCCAGGTAGCAAGCTCTCGGGCGGGCAGAGGACCGTCCCCAGCGCCGCATCCGTCACTACCACGCTAAAGAGGGTCGAGGCCCCAACGTTGGTCACGTCGAATGAATATTGGATGAGGTCACCCACGTTGATCAGGCCGTTGACATCGACATCGACAGGCACCGCCTCCGCCACGACAGCCAGCTCGGCGCGACCCGGCGGGAAGTCAGCGGTAGCGCTTTGTGTGACGTCGATGGTTTCGCCGCTGCTGGCATCTTCAGCAGTGACAGTGAACTCTTGGGTCAACACGCCCAAATCCACGGCATCTTGGTAGAGGTCAACGGTTGCCGTACAGGTGGTCGAATCATTCGCTGCCAGGTCCATGACGTCGCAGCCGACGCTTATCGCTGACTGCATCTCCATGCGGAGCCCGGTCAACGTCGACTCACCCGAGTTTGAAAGCTGGATCTCGTATGAGATGAGGTCTCCCGCATCGGTGCCGTTGGAGGTGACGTCGACCAGGATTGCCGTGATCGCGCCCAGGGTCAGCTCCGCAGGCCCAGGCGGGGGAGTGGTGGGAGGCGTCGTTGTGGGTCCGGGGTCGGTGGGTCCGGGGTCGGTGGGTCCAGGACTGGTGGGTCCAGGACTGGTGGGTCCGGGATCGGTCGGAGTCGGAGATGAAGGCGCCAAGGTGTCGGGAGCGGGCGCCGACGGCGGCAACGAAAGCGGGGGATCAGACGGATCCGGGCTCGACGGCGAGATCGTGAAAGGGGTATCCGACAGCGGTTCGGAAGCCGAAGCCGGTGTTGTAGGTACGAAAGGTGGTGGAAGGACGACCTCTGGACCCAAGGCTTGGCCACCGGGCGGCTGAGCGCCGGGCGGTTGATCGCCGGGCGGTTGACCACTGGGGGGTTGATCGCCGGGCGGTTGACCACTGGGCGGTGAGGGGTCGACCGGTGCGGAGGTGCCACCGAAGATCGGAGCCGTGAATGGCTTGTCGGCGGTCGTTGTCGGGTTGTCGCCGGGCCCCATGGTGGTCACGATGGCGACAGTGGCGGCAACTGCTGCTGCGCTGACCGCGACCGCACCCGCCGCGGTGGCGCCGGAGTTGGCCGTGACCAAACCGGCGACCTTGGCAAAGATGGAGACGGCGCCGACAACTGCCGTCGAGCCAGTGGACCCGGCGATATATGCGGCGGCGGCAGAGCCGAGCAGGAGTGGGCCGATAATCGCCGCGAGGTTCGAGTTGACCTCTGTGAGTTCGAGGTAAACGGCCGCGCAACGAGAACATTCGTCGAGGTGATGGTCGACCTTTGAGGCGTCGCGGCGCGACAGGCCCTTGCGCACGTGTGCGCCCAACCGCTCCGTCACCCACCGGCACTCCTCCGCGGCCGTGTCGGCCATATGCATCTGCAGATAGGCCTGACGTAGACCCTCTCGGGCGCGGTAGGCGAGAGCAGAGACGCTGTTGGGGGTGAGGCCCAACAAGGGAGCGACCTCGGCCGGTTTTTGATTCTCGACCTCGAGGTGCCAGAGGACCAACTGCCAGCGCTCCGGCAGCGACGCGAATGCCTTAGCTGCGGCAGTGTTCTCGAAGTGCGAGACGGCCGGGTCGACGAAGGGCACGCCAAGGTCGAATTTCTCCAACTGATCGGACGGGGTGACCTTGGAATTGGCTCGAATCCGGTCGATGTGCAGGCTCCGCACAGCGGTCAGCAGATAGGCTCTGAACGCCACATCGGGACCACCGCCCCCGGTCAGGACACGGAGAACCTTGATGAAGGCGTCTGACACGAGGTCGTCGGCATCGCTTGGACCAGCGATTTGGCGCGCCAGCGAAAGCGCAGCCGCCTGATGCCGCTCGAACAGCAGTCCGTAGGCGTGCCGGTCACCACCACGAACTGCAGAAATCAGTTCGGGGTCGCTGGGAGCCGTCGCTCCTCGAACGAGATATTGGCTCATGACACGTGTGAGACGCTCACGCGACTCCTTCCTTACGGAAACATGAGTCTAGGCCCTAAAAAGATTCAGCTGGGCGCGTCACGATAAGTGGGCGTCACCGTTACATTCCTGAGCTACCAGGAGGTCGAGAGCAAGTATGGCTTTGTTCCCCACGCGGGCTCCCAAATCCGTAACCAGCGACAGTGCCTGGATCCCTGCAGGGTTGGAGGCCGTCGCTGACGCTCTCGAGGGCAATGGTGACCTCGGCGCGGCCACTCAGGAGCTTGGGCGGTGCACAGCGCTTGAAGGCGCGGCACTAGGCGACGTACTCGATGATCTGGCAACGACATATCGATGCCGAGGAGGCGTGTGCGATGAGCCGCCCTATGAAGTGGTCAAGACATTAGCCACTGCCTGGGCTGACGCCTCCCTGCGCTATTTCCATGCGGTTTCGTGCGAGGACCCGCTCACCGGACTAGTCACCCTGGCGCACGTACGCACGCGCATCAGTGAGATCTATCGCACTGCCTCGCGGGAGGGTGTCACCGGCCCCCCCGACTATGCATTCCTCGTCGTCGAGCTCAACTTCCAAGACAGCTCCGCATCTCAACTCGACCGGGTCCTGCGCATGGTGGATCTCAGCGATCTGATCCGCAAGGTCTACACCGGTGCGGAGCCGATCGGGCAGCTCAGCGC
>JACCZJ010000090.1 GCA_013696065.1 Nocardioidaceae bacterium | reverse complement strand
CTCCATGGCTTGGCGCGCATTTCCGGTGAAGCTGATGTAGGGGTTGAGCCGAGATGCCACCAGATGCTCCTTCGGCGAGACAATGGGTCAGTCCTTGCAGACTAGCCTCGGCGCCGGGCAACGAGCCAGATTTCTGCGCTCCGTTTTGTTCCTGCCCTAGGCCTCGCGTTTGGTCTCTGGGCGGCGCTAGCGGAGGCGAATGATGTTGCCGGTGAGGAGCCAGGACTCTTCGCTTGCCAGGTATGTGATGACTGATGCGACGTCCTCTGGCAGCGCGATGTGGATCTGCTGATCGCTGTCAGCCACAGCTTGCTTGACCGCTTCGGTGACCCAGCCGGTGTCGGTCACGGGAGGGTGGACGGCGTTCGCGGTGACGCCGAGGTCCGCCAGCTCGGTGGCGGCGGAGAGGGTGTAGTTGACCAGGGCAGCCTTGGCAGCTCCGTAGCTCACCTCCTCGGGAAAACCGTCGGCACCACCGGAGGTCAGTGTGATGATGCGCCCCCAGGACGCGCCTCGGGCGGCATGGCGTCGGGCGAATTCCGCGATCAGTAGCCCACCGGCGCGCGCGTCCACGGCGAACTGCTGATCGATCGTCTCTGCGGTGACTCGCTGGAGTCTGCGCCCGAGTCGGTCTCTTGTCGAGGCTTTGAAGGTGTCGGCTATCCAGCCGGTGGCGTTGTGCACCACGATGTCGACGCCACCAAACCTGCTTTCGGCCGCATCGAACAGCCTCGCCGGTGTGTCAGCTTGTCGAAGATCAGCCTCGATAGCCTCTGCGGCACCGCCCATTGCCTTGATCGATTCGATGACCTTGTGGGCGTCAGTCGCACGATTGCTGCGATACCTGTCCGGAAAGCCGGCTTCACATGGATCGTGAATAGGCAGATACGTCACCAGCACAGCGGCTCCAGTCTGGGCCAGCGACACCGCTGTGGCAGCGCCGATACCGTGGTTGCCGCCGGTGACAAGCGCCACCCGACCGTCGAGTTGTTGCTTCATCGCCGCCACTCCAGACCGTCATACGCCCGGAAAGACCACTTTCCGGGTCATCGCGGTGACTGTACAGACGACTCGTGAAGCCAGCCGGGACCCCCTCTGCGAGCCAGGCCCCTATCTGGCGGCGATGCGGCGATGCGGCGATCGCTCCGGCCGGCAGACGCTTGCCGGCGATGGCGGCTGGCTCAGTCGTATGAACCAGGCGGCGGGAGCTGCTGCAAGGTCCAGGTGTTGCCATCGGGATCGGTGAAGGAAGTGAACGAGCCCCACGCGAGTGTCTCGACTTCGGGTGCCTCGACACCGCGCTCGAGGAGCTCTTGACGTGCCGCCTCAGCATCGGGCACGACCACCTGAATGCTGTTCTGTGTCCCGGGGGCCATATCGGTGATGCCCTCCCCGAACGCGATGGAACACGCGGAGGTGGGTGGCGTGACCTGCACGAACCTGGTGTTCTCATCCACACGAGCTTGCATGTCCAACGTGAATCCCACCTTGTCGACGTAGAAGTCGATGGCTCTGTCGACGTCCGTCACGGGGACGAAGATGAGCTCGATCTTGCATTCCATGACGTGCCTCCGATGCGTGGCCGCAAGGCGGGGTGCCGAGCGTCAGACGATCATGGGGTACGCCACCGACACTTTCGCCACGCACGCCCCAGCCCAGACATCGAGGCACCGTCGGGAATGCCCTAGCCGCCCGAGGTCAACCGTGCAGATTCTCGGGTCCGCTTCCTTCGCCCGTACGCAGTCATGCCTCGCGGCTTGTAGACCGCCAGCACAGTCGCAACGACCAACAGCAGGAGGGCAGCGCCTGAGTGGAGGACGACAGTGGGCGTCCGCAGCAGAGTCAATTCGTCAATGGATGGGTCGGTTGCGGCTGCCACGCTTGCCAAGAGCTCAAGGGTTTGGGTGTACAGCAGCAAGACGATCGTCGCGACGACTGTCAGCAAGAGCTTCGCAAGAACCCAGTAGTGGCGCAGCAACCCCCAAGCCGTACCCAGAGATTGGACAAGCCCGGTGATGAGTGAAGCGACGGCGAACGGGACGAGGACGAACCAGGCGCCCCAGTCCATTGCCAGATAGGCAGCACGGACCATCTGCGCATCCTGGCTGGTCCAGCCAGCGATGGCGAGGGCTAGAAAGACAGTGACCGCGCCGAACCAGCCGACCGACGCGGTGACGTGGGCGGTGAGCGCAAGCTTGCGGACGCCGGGCGTCATGGTCATGAAAGTGCGCGCGTCATGCCAGGCGGCATGTGTCGTTCGCTGGAGCCGCTCGGTGCGTGGCGGCCTGGGCCATGCCCTTCACCGGTGAGGAGGATGACGGCTGCCAGGAGGCCGAGGATGACAGCGATGGCGGCGAACACCTTGACCCAGCGCGGAGTACCGCTACTGCGTTCGGTCGAGTCCGGGAAGTTCTCGCCCGGATGTGGGTCGGCCATCTGCACTCCTCAGCATCTGCGTCGGTGCCGTCGCGGTTGCCACAACGTGACGAGGTTTACGATACATTATGAATTGAGCAAAGACAGACTGTCGGCGGATGGCCAGTGCGTAAAATGGGGTGATGCCGAGGCTGTGGAGCGAGACGATCAAGGCACACCGCCACGCGGTCCGCGATGCCACCTTGGATGCCACTGCGGCGCTGGTGGCCGAGCATGGACTCGCATCGGTAACGATGTCGCAGATAGCTGCGAACACGGGCATCGGACGTGCCACCTTGTACAAGTACTTTCCGGACGTCGACTCGATTCTGGTCGCCTGGCACGAACGTCAGATCCGTACTCACCTGGAACATCTCACTGAGGTGCGAGACCGCGCGGGCGATGCCAGCGAGCGGCTCGAAGCGGTGCTCCGGACGTACGCGTTGATGGCAAATGAGCACGACAGCTCCCCAGTCGCGGCACTCTTGCATCGAGGGGAGCACGTCGCTCGAGCACAGCATCATCTCAAGGACTTCCTTCGCGAGTTGCTGATCGAGGGCGCAAGAACTGGCGACGTTCGCGATGATGTCGCGCCTGGGGAGCTCGCGACGTACTGCCTTCACGCCCTCACAGCGGCCAGCGAGTTGCCATCCAAGGCCGCTGTTAACCGGCTGCTCGACGTTACGCTCGCCGGGCTGCGACCGCCGTACTGAAGCGACAACCATCGAGGGCAGTCAGTGGGGTCGCTTAAGGTCGACCGCCGACTCGAGTTCGGGATGCAGTCGACAGCCGCTCGTCGCTGCCTGTTCACCTCTCGACGGTAGAAACACCGCATGAGTGCGGAAGTCGTTCTTACCCATCGGGTCGTCGCGACGGCGAATTATGCCTACCTGCCCTTTGAGGTTCCGTCCGGCGTGACCCGGCTCGATGTCAGCCTCACCACGGACCGCGAAGCGTCGGTCGGCATTGGGCTTTTCGACGCCCAAGGACACGGCTACTCGTCGCCGGGGTTCCGCGGGATCACCGGCCGGGAGCGAAAAGACTTCTTCATCGCACTCGACAGCGCCACACCGGGCTTCACTCCGGGCCCGATAGAGCCCGGGACCTGGACTGTGATCATCCCGGTGTTCTTCGCGTTGCTGCCGGCGGAGGTGACCGTCCGAATCCAGATCACGACGGGGACGCCCGTGCCGCCACTCCTGCCCGGGCCGATGCAGGGCGTCGTACAGCAAGGTCCACGGTGGTACCGCGGCGACCTGCATTGCCACACCGAGGCGAGCAGCGACGCGTGGTCGAGCGGCACGGCATTGACGCCCGCCGGCTGGGCCGAGGTTGCACGCGACCTCGGGCTCGACTTCCTCGCGATGACCGACCACAACGTCATCAGCCAGAACTGGTCACTCGCCAGCGACGCGGGCGACGGCGTGCTGCTGCTCGCCGGCGAGGAGATGACCAACTACTTTCACGGACACGCGACTGTCTCTGGGCTCGAGCCCGGGCAGTGGCTGGATTTCCGGCAGTCCCCGTTTGGTCTGGACCTGCCGACCGGTGGCGCGCGGATCTCGCAGTTCCTTGCCGCCGCCCGGGATCTCGGTGCCTTCGTGTCGGCGGCCCACCCCTTCCGGCTCGGACTGGGCTGGCAGTTCATCGTCGACGCGGTGTCTGAACCAGCGGCCCGGCCGGACGGGTTCGAGGTCTGGAACGGCCCGTGGCAGGCAAACGAGGAGATCGCGCTCGCTGCCTGGGACCAGCAGCTAAGGGCGGGCTGGGAGGTCGTCGCGAACGGCGGCAGTGACCTGCACGGGGTGACGAATGGCGGGGGTTACCGCGCCGGTCTGCCGACCACCGTCGTCTACGCCGAAGCGCTCGCCCGCGAGCCACTGGTCTCCGCACTTCGGGCTGGCCACAGCTTCATCACCCGCGCTCCTGACGGTGTCGAGATATTCCTCACGGGGACGGGGCCGGGTGGTCAGCGGACTTACACCGGCGGCCGGCTCTACGGAGCGGCCGAGGACTCGGTGTCCGTCTCGGTCTTGGTACGACGCGGCGGCGGGATGCGGCTGCGACTGCTCACCGCCGATGGTGAGGCCAGCGAGACCGTGCTCGAATCCGACGAGCAAACGGTGCCGCTCGACACCACGATCGACGCTGGCTTCGTCCGTGCCGAAGTACGCAGAGAAGGGCTCTTTGGCATGGAAGCGCTCACCAACCCGATCCGCCTCATCGTCGATGAGCAGCCTGCCGACACCCGACCGGAGATCGCCCCACCCCCCCAGCGCGCGATCTAGTCAGAGCCGCGGCATACAGCTAGTCATGTGGCCCTCGTATGTATCAATTCGAAAGCAACCATCCTCTACAAGGAGAGACATATAGTCGTATTGCCGCGCTGGGATTGTCCTCGCTGCGGCCTGGAGAATCGGGGGAGTCATGAGGAAATCAGCAGCGGTCACGGCGACACTCATCGCAGCGGTCTCGATCACGCCATCGAATGGGATGGCAGCGTCCACCACCTCGTTGGGAGAGAC
>JACCZJ010000080.1 GCA_013696065.1 Nocardioidaceae bacterium | reverse complement strand
CCGTGGCACCGCGGTCGCCGCCACCGAGCTGGCTCTGATGGCCGGTGCCGACCGGGTCGAGGGTTGCCTGTTCGGGCATGGCGAACGCACCGGCAACGTCTGTCTCGTCACCCTGGGCCTCAACCTTTTCAGCCAGGGCATCGACCCGATGATCGACTTCAGCGACGTCGACGAGATCCGCCGAGCCGTCGAATACTGCACGCAGCTGCCCGTTCATCCCCGCCACCCCTACGCCGGCGATCTGGTCTACACCGCCTTCTCCGGTTCTCACCAAGACGCGATCAAGAAGGGCTTGGAGGCGCTCGATCGTGAGGCGCGCTCAGCCGGCAAGCCGGTCATCGCCATGCCGTGGAAGGCGCCGTACCTCCCCATCGACCCGCACGATGTGGGCCGCTCCTACGAGGCGGTCATCCGGGTCAACTCGCAGTCCGGCAAGGGCGGTGTGGCCTACATCCTCAAGGCTGAGCACAAGCTCGAGCTGCCCCGCCGCCTCCAGATCGAGTTCAGCCGGGTGGTGCAGCAGCTCACCGACTCTGACGGTGGCGAGATATCCGCTGAGTCGATCTGGTTTGCCTTCGAGGCTGAATACCTGGACCGTCGTACGCCGCTCGCGCTCAACTCCGTCCACACCTCGTCCGCCGCTGGCGAGCATGACTCACTGACGGTCAAGGTGTTCGTGGAAGGCGAGGAACGCACTCTCTCAGGCCACGGCAATGGGCCGATCGCGGCCTTTGTCGAAGCGATCGGCGCGGTGGGCTATGACGTGCGGGTGCTCGACTACGCCGAGCACGCCTTGTCGTCGGGCGGGGATGCCACGGCCGCCGCGTATGTCGAGTGTGCCGTGCGCGACGAGGTGGTGTGGGGGGTTGGTTTCGACCCCAACATCGTGACCGCCTCGCTGAAAGCCGTCATCTCCGCCATCAACCGCGCCGCCTGATCGTTGCGCCCCGCGGCTGTCCTGAGGGCGGGCACCCCTTGCCCCTGAAAACCTGCCTCGATTTGTAACGATATGGCGTCCCTGCGGGCGCCTCAGATTTGGCCGCCATAGCGTTCCAACTGAGTGCCTAGATCAGACCGAGTTCATAGCCAGGTGGTAGCGGGTAATGCTCGGGAACTCCTTGGTGGGAGCAGGACTGAGGCGGCGCAGCACTCGGATGCTTGGCTGGTTGCCGAGCGTCACTCCAGCCAAGATATCTGCGGCGCCAAGTTCGTCACGGGCCAGCGCCAGGGGCGCTCGGCCGGCACAAGTGGCGAGGCCAAACCGGCTCACATGACTGCGGTTGCGGTCAATCAGCGTGGAGTACTCATCCGCGTCGTTGCTGGCCAGCCTGCGCATAGATAGGCAGGAATGTAGCGGCTCGCCAGAGGGAACGATCCGTGGCTCGGCAATGTCATGGGGCCCACTTCACCGTCTAGCTCAACCGCGGGTACAGGTCTCATTGCAACGCAAACGTTGCGCTGCTCACGTGGCCTCGGCGATACAGGCGGTACCAACGCGGCAAAAGCCAACGGCCTGATAGACCCGGGCCACATCGTCGGACTCGGCGGAGCAGAACACCGTGGTCACCCCCCTCGTGAGGGCATCCGTAGCAAGTACATAGGACAGCTGGGCCGCAAGCCCTCGCCGACGGTACGCCGGGAGCACGCCGACGCCTGCGATTTCTGCAACGTTCCCAACGGGGGAGTAGCTTCCACCACCCACTGGACCGAGCTCCGCCGCGCCGTCAGAGGAGTATCTGCCACCACCAGTCGGAGCAAGCTCACCTTGACCGACCCCTGGAGCGAAGGCCGCGGCCATCCGGGAGGCGCCTGACCTGAGGTCGGTGAGGAACCTCGCATCGACCTCCTTGCGCGCCGACTTGAGCTCGGCATCCCTGGCCTCGATGCCTGCGTCGGCCGTCGCGTTGCCGCCATACGCGAAGCTCACCGAGATGGCAGCCCGAGTCGCGACCAGTGCGTCGACCTCGTCAGGACTCAACATGAGGACGGTGCCGGGTGATCCTTTGGGAGCACCGACCAAGACGAGCAGGGGACACCGAGCCACTCTGACCCCCGCTGTTTCGACGGTCGCGGCCAACCCGGGAGTCACCTCGTCAACCCACTCGATTGAGCGAGGCACGTCGAGCTCACGTTGTCGGTCCAGCACTCGGCGTACGTCGGAAGTCCGGATCTCCTCTGACCCGCCTAGTGCTGGACGGGCGTAGTAAGGCCAACCCGCGTCCGCCACGAACAAGGTGAAGGGTCCGACCCGTTCAGTGCGCGCCCGACGACGGGGCACGGCGTCGTAATACTGCTCGAGACGGTGGACCATCGAGCGCTCAGGGGTCATACGGGGAGCATGACACGCGGATACGGCGCAAAGCACGTCAATTGAGGGCCTCAGGGCTCAGCGCGAGTGGTTGACGGACTCCGGCTCCACCACTTTCCGGGTTGGAACGATATGACGTCCCTGCGGGCCATCTGGGCGCCATATCGTTTCCAGGTCAACCAGCCTGCAGCGTGCGCGCGCCGCGACATTGAAGGTGGGGCGCGGCCCGCGGAGTAGGGGCGCGTGGCCGCGCACAGGCAGAATGGGTTCGTGAACCTCTACCGTGACGAGGCCATCGTGCTGCGCACCCAAAAGCTGGGTGAAGCGGATCGCATCATCACGTTCCTGACCCGCAACACGGGACGAGTCCGGGCGGTTGGCAAGGGCGTACGCCGTACCAAGTCCAAGTTCGGATCGCGCCTGGAGCCCTTCATGCACGTGGACGTGCAGTTCGCTCGCGGGCGGACCCTCGACATCGTGACGCAGGTCGAGACCCTGTCGCTGTTCGGGGAAGCGATGGCCGGAGACTACGCCCGCTACACGGCCGGCACCGCGATGCTCGAGACAGCTGAGCGCTTGGCGGCCGAGGAAATGGAGCCGTCGCTGCAGCAATACCTTCTGCTGGTCAGCGCCATGCGTGCCTTGACGAGCGGGGAACGCCAAGCACCGCTCGTTCTCGACTCCTACCTGTTGCGCTCGCTCGCCATCGCGGGCTATGCGCCGTCCTTCGACGGGTGCGCTCGATGTGGAGAACCGGGACCGCACCGCAGTTTCAGCGCCGGTTCGGGAGGCATGCTGTGCGGCGGTTGTCGGATTCCAGGTACCGCCAACCCGGCTCCTGAAACTGTCACGTTGCTGGGTTCGCTGCTCGCGGGGGACTGGTCAACCGCCGAGGCGGTCGATATGCGCTATCGCAAACCCGCGAGCGGCATCGTCGCCGCCTACCTTCAGTGGCATCTTGAGCGCGGTCTGCGGTCCCTGGTCCATGTGGAGAGGTGAGGGCTGGTTACGGGGTGTGCTCGAACGATTCGTGGCCTCGAAGGCTTCCTCCAGGTGCGCAGATTTATTCTGAGACGCAGGGGACGGTGGCCCCGTGACTGACGCTTCAGCCTTCGCCGAGCCCCCGGATCTGCCTTCGGCGCTGATTCCCGCCCATGTGGCGGTGATCATGGACGGGAACGGCAGGTGGGCCGCCGAGCGGGGTCTGCCTCGCACGGCTGGCCATGAGCGTGGCGAGGCGGCACTCTTCGACCTGGTCGAAGGCGCGATCGCGGCCGGTGTGAAGTGCGTGTCGGCATATGCCTTCTCGACGGAGAACTGGAAACGCTCGCCTGACGAGGTGCGCTTCTTGATGGGCTTCAACCGTGACGTGATCCGGCGTCGGCGAGACGAGATGCACGCGATGGGGGTGCGGGTGAAGTGGGCCGGGCGGCGGCCACGGTTGTGGGCTTCGGTGATTCGCGAGCTTGAGGTGGCTGAGGAGATGACGCGATCCAACGACGTACTCACGCTCACTATGTGCGTCAACTACGGCGGTCGCGCCGAGATCGCCGACGCTGCCCAGGCGCTCGCCCGTGAGGTGGCGGCAGGGCGACTCAACCCAGACAAGCTGGATGAGCGGGCGGTCGCGCGGTCGCTCTATGTGCCCGACCTGCCCGATGTCGATATGGTTTTGCGTACGTCGGGGGAGCAGCGCCTGAGCAACTTCATGGTGTGGCAGGCGGCGTATGCCGAGATGGTCTTCATGGATGTGTGGTGGCCTGACGTCACCAGAGCCACCCTTTATGAGGCGATCGACATCTATGCGCAGCGTGATCGCCGCTACGGCACGGCCTGAATCCGACCTAGGGCCAGGGCCGGTCATTGGGGCCGAAGCCACCCCCAAACGGGAGGTAAGTGACCTCTCAACAGGAGGTGAGTGACCTCTCAACGGGCTCGGGGGGAGGGGGTGGCGCAGGTGGTGCAGGTGCCGAACATTTCCAGGGTGTGCTCGATTTGGGCGAAACCATGCGTGCGGGCCGTCTCGGCGGCCCACGACTCGACGGTGGGGCCCTCGATCTCGACGGTGAGCCCACAGCCGCGGCAGACCAGGTGGTGGTGATGACCGGTGCTGCATTGACGGTAGACGGACTCGCCGTCGGGGCGCCGCAACACGTCGATCTCACCAGCATCGGCCAGCGCTTGCAAGGTGCGATACACCGTCGTCAACCCGACGTCTTGGCTCCCTGTGCGCAACAGGGCGTGGATTTCCTGTGCACTTCTGAAGTCATCCACCGTGCCGAGCGCCGCGACCACGGCCTTGCGCTGCCGCGTAGGCCGAGCTCCAATCGGCGTCTGCTGGGCTGACGCCGGCGGGGTTGCCTCGGACTCGCCACGTGTCTCGCTTCGGCTCGACGCCGAGCTTGGGTCAGTGTTCGTCATAGTGACCCCCGTGTACGGCGTGGCGGTGTCCGTCATGCACGTAGTCGACATGGTCTGCGTGGGGCACGGCTGGATGGCCACACTCGTCGCCGTGGGCATGCCCGTGCTCCTCGGGTACGACGGTATGAGGCAACGCGCCGTCCCCCTCGCCAAAGGGTTGGCGCAGCCGCCGGCGATACCGCACCAGGCTGCCGACCGGCCATGCTGCCACGAAACACGCCAACGCAAACATGACAATCGTCGCACCGGGAGCGACATCGATGTAGTAGCTCGCCGCCACCCCACTGACGGATGTGAGGCCACCCAGGACCATGGCCACCAGCATGGTTATCTTGAAGCCACGTGTCAGTTGCTGGGCGGTGGCGACCGGCACCACCATGAGGGCGCTCACCAGAAGCAAACCGACAGTGCGCATCGCCACCGTGACCGTGACTGCGGCCAGCACCGAGGTGGTCAGGTTGTAGGCGCGAACCTTCAATCCCGCGACGCGCGCGAACTCCTCGTCCTGGCACACCGCAAACAACTGTGGCGCGAAGCCGAGCGCCACAAAGATCACCCCAGCGGCCAAAGCCACCACCGCCCAGACATCTTGTTGCGACACCGTGACGATGGATCCGAACAGATAACTCTGCAGTGTCTGGGCGCTTCCGTGGGCAAGGCCGGTGACCATGACGCCGCCCGCGATACCGCCATAAAAGATGAGCGCGAGCGCCACATCGCCTCCGGCCCGGCCACGTTCGCGGATGAGCTCGATGAGCAAGGCGCCAAGGATGGCGACTGCGATTGCGGTCCACACAGGCGACTGGCCGGTCAACAAACCGAGTCCGACACCCGTGACCGCGATATGACCGATGCCGTCTCCCATCAGCGCCAGCCGGCGCTGCACCAGGTAGGTTCCGATCGCTGGCGCAGCTAGTCCGGTAAAGAGTGCGGCCACCAGCGCCCGCACCATGAAGGGGTAGTCGAGGAGGGTCACAGCCTCCACCCCGGTTCGAGCGGCACGTGGTCGGGGAAGCTTCGAGCGTGGTGGTGTACGTGCCCCTGGCCTTCGTGCGCTTCCAGCGTTGCCTCGTCTCCTGGCGGACCGTCATACACGATCCGGCCGTCGTGCAAGCCGATGATGCGGTCGATCAGACCAGCGAGTGGGCCTAGTTCGTGCAGCACGACGACGACGGTGCCTCCACCCTCGACGAGGTGAGCCAAGGTTCGGGCCAGTCCGAGCCGATTGTGCTGGTCGACTCCCGAGTTGGGCTCATCGAGCACGAAGAGCTCCGGCTCACCGGCCAGCGCTCGGGCCACGAGCACGCGCTGTTGTTGGCCACCTGAGAGGTGACTGACCGCGTCATTTTGCCGGTCGGTCAGCTCGACGGCGGCAAGGGCGCTGCGAACAGCTGCCCGGTCAATCTGCCGCATAGGCAGCAGGAGACGGCGACGAGACAGCCGTCCCGACGCGACGACCTCTTTGACGGTCGCCGGGACGCCGGAGGTTGCGGAAAGTTGCTGGGGGACATATCCGACTCGGTGCCAGTCATGGAATTGCGCGACGGGAGTCCCGAACAGGCGTATGTCGCCGCTGTTCCATTTTGCCAAGCCCATCAGGCCACGGATCAAGGTCGACTTGCCGGAACCGTTGCTACCGAGCACGGCGACGACCTCGCCTTGCCTGACGGAGAGGCTGATCCCGCGCAAAATCGGCCGGCCACCCAGCGCGAGGTTGCCCGACTCCACGTCGATGACGTTATTCACTGACAATCGTTGGCCTCTTGCATTGCCGTGAGGTTGGTGCGCATCAAGGAAAGATAATCGTCATCGGTTGATGCCTGGTCCGTGAGACCTTCGATCGGGTCGAGAACTGCTGCGCTGACACCGAGATCACCGACCAGCGTCTCGGCATACTGCTTGCTGCCGAGCGTCTCGGAGAACACCGTAGTGATGTTGCGCGACCTGATCAGTTCCTGGATCTCAGCGAGACGTTCGGGACTTGGCTCCACATCGGGGCTGAGCCCAGCGATGGGGATCATGGTCAGGTCGTAGCGGTTGGCGAGGTAGGCGAAGGCTGCGTGGCTGGTGACAATGTCGCGCCGCTCGCAGCTCTCGAGACCCGCGGTGAACTCCCGGTCCAGCTGCAGCAGATCCTTGATCAGGGAGGCGGCATTGGCCTTGAAGTCCTCGGCGTGCGTGGGGGCCGCGCTCGCAAGGTCATCGGCAATCTGCTCGGTCACCGGGACGAGCAGCGTGGGGTCCAGCCACAGATGTGGATCGCCTTCGAGCAAGGCGTCTGTGTTGGTCGATGTGCGGTGAACGGCCGGAGTAGGGGTCTTTGGTCGGGAGAGCACTTCGACCACCTCGAGCGCTTCACGAGGCGGGCTCTGTTCGATCGCCGTGTCGACGGCGGGCTGGAAACCAGCCTCGTAGATCACCAAATCGGCGTCGCTCAACTCGGCAACCTGGCGGGGGGTGAGTTGCATATCGTGTGGCTCGACGCCGGGAGTGGTGAGGTTGCTGACCACGGCATTGTCGCCGGCCACGCGGTCTGCGAGGAACTCGAAGGGATAGAAGGCGGCAACCACCTCCGGCTTGGCACCGGCGGAGGCGTCATCGGCACCAATGCTGCTGCACGCGGCAACGAGCGGTGTGAGCACAGCCAACGCCACGAGCGACCACAGTGGCCTGAGAGAGCGCGGGATCATGAAAATCATTATCATCGTGTTGAAAATGGTTGTCAAGATCGAGCTGGGCACCACGTCGAGGGGCTGGATGCTCGCCGACCCGCGCAGGTGAGATGGCTACGCTGAGACGTGTGACTGGGGTGCCAGCGGATGCGTTGTTTTTTGAACCCGGTGTCGCGTGGCGGCCGGTGTCTCCCAAGCTCGTTACTGAGCGGCGGTTGCCTGTGCTGGCCGTCGCCCTCGTCGGTGTCGCCATGATGATTCTCGGTGCGGCCCTTCAACTGGTCGGCGCGCCGGTGCTGTGGCCGCTGGTGATGGCTGGCTTGCTGGTCACAGCGGTCGCCGCAGTGCTCTGGTTCGTCGTCGTGCCCCGCGTGGTCAGCTCCTGGAGGTACGCCGAACGGGCCCAAGACCTGCTGATCCGGCACGGCAGGGTCTATCGCCGCCTCACGGTGGTGCCCTATGGGCGCATGCAGGTGATAGAGGTGAGCGCCAATCCGATCTCGCATCGGCTCGGAATCGCGACCGTCACGTTGGTCACCGCCTCAGCGAACACCAATGCCAAGATCCCTGGTCTGCCCATGGAAGTCGCGCAGGAGTTACGAGACAGACTGGCCGCCAAGGGTGAAGCGATGACGGCGGGTCTGTGACCAGCACAGTCAATGTCACCCCACCGTTGCGCCGGCTCCATCCGCTGACGCCGGTGCTGGGGTCCTGGCGACTCCTCGGGGGGCTCACTGCCGCGGCATTCGGATTGTTTCGAGAGCGACTCGAGAACCTCGCCTGGATCTGGGACGCCCTCCATGGATCCACCGACTTCGCGGTCCTGCTCAAGGCCTTGGGCGTGCTGCTTTTCGCCCTGCTCGTCAGCGCGCTTGCCGCCTGGCTGTCATGGCGGGCGACAGGGTTTGCGATCATGGCCGACGACAACGGCGTCGGGACCTTGCTCTTCCATCGCGGCCTCTTCGTGAGGCAGCGCAGCCAGGTGCGACTCAAGCGGGTGCAGTCGGTCGACGTGAATCAGCCGCTCGTGCCCCGGCTGCTAGGGCTGAGTGCGCTGCGGCTCGACATGGCAGCCGGCGAGGGCGCATCGGTCAACCTGGCCTACCTTCGCAACGCGGACGCGGGGCGTCTCCGCGAAGAGATCTTGCGGCATACCGGAGTCGCTCCGGTCCGCGCAGCAACAGAGCAACCACCGCCAACAGCTGGACTGTCTACTGCTGGCCGCCCCGACGGCACCGCCGATGCGGCCATCGCGGCGGCCACCGCGGGAGGGTTACCCGCGCGCGCTGGGCTTGAAGTGCGAGGCGACGAGCTGATCGCACAGGTCTCGACTGCACACCTGATCCGGGCCAACCTCCTCGACGGAGTGAGTGCCTGGCTGCTCTTGGTGGTATGGCTAATCGGGTTGGTCGTGGGCTCGGTCATCTGGGGCTGGGAGGCACTGCTGGCGGCCGTAGCCTTTTTGGTCCCTCTGACCATCGCCCTCGTGGCGCAAATCAGTCGGCAGATCAGCTCGATGCTCAAAGACGCAAACTTTCGGCTCTACCGCACGCCCACCGGTGTGCGCATCAGTTCCGGGCTCACCTCGACGATCAACCGCACCATCGACTTTGACCGAATCCAAGGTGTCCGCTTGATGGAGCCCTATCTCTGGCGGCGGTTCGGGTGGGCCGCTGTCATGGTCGACATCGCCGGTGGGTCTCGAGACGAGGAGAAGGGCGCGGCGTTGATGCCCGTGACGGGGCGATCAGCAGCGCTCGAACTCGTTGCGCAGGTCAGCGGTGTGTGGCTGGACCATGGGACCTACGTCGGTGCCGGCGGCGGCGCGCGCCGTCTGGATCCCTGGGGTTGGCGCTATCTCGGCGTTGCGTTGTTCGATCAAGGGGCCGCGCGTCGTAGTGGGCGATGGCGTCGCTCCATCGCGTTTGTGCCGTTCGAACGGGTGCAAAGTGTCACGGCGCGTCAAGGTTGGTTACAGCGCCGGCTCTCACTCGCCACCGTGTATGTTGATCTGCCGGTCGGGGCGAAACGCTGGGACGCGCAGCATCGCGGCCACGATGACGCAGCGACGCTCGTGGGGGAGCTCTGTCGCCGTGCTCGCGCCCAGCTAGAGCCAGCCTCGCGCGCGGCCGACCGCCGCCCCGAGCACGAGGCCGAGCACCAGGCCACGCAGCAGCTTGCCCCTGGTGTCCAGCACTGGCCATGACAAAGCCGCGAGCCAGCTGACGAAGGCCGCGACGAGCGCGAAGGCGGGCAGGGCAAGCCAAAGTGGCGAAAGCATGCCCACCAACATGAGCGCCAGCATCACAGCAGGGAGGGCCAAGGGCGGCAGGGCGGAGAGGCGTACCAACAGAGAACGGCTCCAGGCATGAAACGACGACTGCCCGCTACCCGGGGCGACTCGCGGTCTCGGGGTGCTCTGCTTCACCGGGGCCCCCGAGCGCCGAGGATCGCGACCGGAGGTGGGTGGCGGCGGCTTGGGCACGACGCCAGGGTAGTCGGTGCGCAGATGAGGTCCGCCGGCTCGCCAGCCAACTCCCCGGGGTCGACCTCGGTTTGCGAGACTGTCCGGGTGCTGGCGATCTCGAGGTTTCGGTATGACGAAGACCTGACCGACCAGGCGCGCACCGAACTCGGAGTGTGTCTCGAGCACTTGGCGGCACGGCCGGGATTCGCGTCCGGCACGGTCGGCCGGGCCCTCGACGATCCGGCCATGTGGGTCCTCACCACGGCCTGGGACAACGTAGGCGCCTACCGACGCGCGCTGTCGTCATACGAGATCAAGATGTATGTGGTCCCGCTGCTCGCGCGCGCTATCGACGAGCCATCGGCGTACGAGGTGATCATCGGCGAGGGCGCGACCACGCCGAATGCGGTCAGACCACGCGGCCAATAGCCGGGGTTCGTGATTCGGAGGTATTGCAGCGAGCCAGCCTCCTGGGCC
>JACCZJ010000075.1 GCA_013696065.1 Nocardioidaceae bacterium | reverse complement strand
GTCGCTTCGCTCCGGTTTGGGTCTTCAACCCCAACGTCCGGTTCAGCAATGCATTGAAGGGGGCGGCGGCGCGATATCTGCCGATACCAGCAGCGACCTTGGCGGCCGCTCAATTTCCGGATCCGGTGATCCTTCCCGGTGGAAGGTCCCTCTCGAAGCCTGCAGTGTGGCCCTAGGATCAGAATCCTCCGGGATCCTCACGCATCGATCCGACCGCCGCGGCGCAAATTGGCGCGCTGTCGGGGGCCAGGCGGAGAGTCGAGCGAGTCGTCGACCTCCCCCTCGAACACACCGATGCAGTCGCGGCTCCTGTCAATCAGCGGCGCGCCACTCAGAGGGGCACTGCTGAGACGAGATGAGCCCGAAGCGAAAGGTGATCGTCCGAAGGCCGCCACGTTCGGTTCGCGCAGGTGGCGCCAAGCGGCTTCTGGATGCGGGGCACGCAGGATATGGTGCCCGGTGGGGTCTGCGTCTGGCTCACGCAGGAAGAGTGCGTTCGGCCAAACTCGATTACCGGGGTTAGGTCCCAGCGTCCGCCACGCGGATCGCAGCATTGATGGTTTCCTTGCTCAGCCGCGACGACGCTGGCCTGACCCTCGAGGATCAAATCGGCGAACTCGGTTCGACCGCATCCTATGACCACCGAGCCTTCGATCACTTCCCGATCTTGTTCGACCGCGCATCGTTCGTAGACTCCGGCGTCGACGCCGACGTCGACGAGATCTTCGAGTCCCTACAAGTTGATTTCTCGGTGAACGTCGAAGTGGCTGGGACGTATGCCCTCAATGCGCGCCTTCTCGCCCCTGACGGCACGGAAGTGGCGGAGGCCCAGTCAACGCCCTCGCTGGCGACTGGCACCAACGAGCTCGCCCTGCGGTTCGACGCCGAGTCCATCGCAGCTGCTGGATTCGATGGTCCGTACATCGTCGCCGACCTATCGCTCTACCCGCTCGCCAACGCCGACCAGCTTGGCTACCTCGTGACGGCCCACACAACAGCGGCGGACACCACGCCGCCGACCTCGGCGGCGGGACCCCTTGACGACGTTTACACGGCGTCAAGTGTCGACGTGCCTTACACCGCCAGCGACGAAGGTTCGGGCGTCGCAAGCGTCGAGCTGTGGGCGCGCTACCGCAAGACCGAGGTGAAGCCCTGGGGCGAGTGGGCACTTGCCACCACCGCCACCTCTTCGCCGATCGCCTACGCCTTCGCCCCCGGCGACGGCAATTACGAGTTCTATACGATCGCCGTCGATAACGCTGGCAACCGAGAGGGGCCACCAGCGGCCGCCGACGTCGCCACCCGGCGGGATGCGGTCGACGATCCGCCTGACTTCGCCGTAACGCTGTATGCGAGCCGTACTGAGGACTGTCAGCAGAACTGTCCGACGGGTGGTGGCGGAGGCTCTTCGACGGTGAGGGTGACGGGCGATGGGAATGCCGTGGACGATCGATCCTCGGTAACGTAGTTGGCGTGGCGGATCTTCCGTGTCAACAGCGACGGCTCGACGAAGCGACTCACGAGCTTTGCGGGCGCCACACCCGGCGACGGAGCATTCGACGAGCGCCTCGAGGGCTTCTCGTTCAGTGACTCCCGACGCGAGAGTGGCCACGTCGCCTACGATGTCGAGATCAAGGTCACCGCCGGCGGACTGACCACGACTCGCAGCGTTCTCGTCGCCATCGTCGACAGTGGTGGAGGCGGTAGCAGCTCGGTTCAGCCACCGCCGCCGTAAGGGCCTCGTGGGATCCGCGAGGCAAGCGAGCCGCTGGAAAGCCGAATGGCCTGCGTCGGCCGCTCGGTGCTGCCTAACGGGGAGAACGTCCTACCTCCAGGATCGTCTCGGAGCCCGGCTGAAGGACCCTTATAAGCACCCTTATGGAATCGCACCATGCTTCCCAGGGCGACTCAAATGTGCTCAATCGACCCAGACTGGAACGCCTGACACCGGATTTCCGCGCATCCGGTATGCGGTACCAATTTCGCCGTGTTCGGCCCGATCCACGCTCGGATCGGGCCTTTCGTTTGCCTCGACCGGGGTGGGGGAGCCCTTATCTTATTGGAGCCCTTATCGTCGCCCGTCTCGGGCGGCGCGTCGTCGCCCCGGCCGAGCATCGCGTCGAGACGGGCCATCGCATGCGTCTGCAGCGTCGGTAGGGCGTGGCTGTACCGGTCGAGGGTGATGGCGACCTCCTTGTGCCCGAGGACCTCGCTGACGATCTTCGGGTTGGTCCCGGCCACGAGCTGGAGGGTCGCGAAGGTGTGACGCAGGTCATGGAAGCGGATCGGCGGCAGTCCCGCCCGGCGAAGTAGGGCCTTGAGCTGAAGCGTCGTCAGGTGGCGCCCACAGTGGCTCGCCGGCTGCATCGCAGAAAACGAGGTCGTTCTCGGTCATGCGATGACCGCTCGCCAGGAGGCGCTCGGCCTGGCGAGCCCACTGGCCGCGCAGCATCTCCAGGGTCGGGGTGGTGACCTCGATCGAGCGCTGGCTCTTGGGGGTCTTGGGCTCGCCGAGCCACCAGCGGCCGTTCATGCGGACGAGGGTGTGGTGGACCGCGATCCGACGCGCCTCCCAGTCGACGTCGCGCCAGCGCAGCTCGTCCGATGGTCGCCGTGCACGGGTAGACTGGGCCAGACTCATGACAGGCACCGATCCGACTGAAAAGCTATGGCGCGACATCCTGACCGGCCAGGAGCCCGGACTCTTGCGAACTCGCGCGATCTTCAATCGCATCCCGTCGGATCCGCGTTGCAAGATGTGCGCTTCACCCTTCGGAGGCGCCGGCGGTGCGCTGGTGCGACTCCTAGGACACAGCCGGGCACCGCGCAATCCGATGATGTGTTGGGCCTGCGCGCGAGACCTGAAGAAGCACCCTGGCGGCGCGGAGATCGATCTCTCCGTCCTGTTCGCGGACGTCCGCGGCTCGACCACTGTGGCGGAGCACATGTCGGCCACCGCGTACAAGAACCTGTTGCACCGCTTCTACCGCCTCGCGTCGGAAGCGATCACCACGCACGACGGGATCGTCGACAAGTACCTCGGCGACGGCGTGATGGCGCTCTTCATTCCCGCCTTTGCCGGAGAGGACCACGCCAGTCGGGCGGTCGAGGCGGCACGGGCCCTGCGCCAGACACTCACGGCCATGCCGGAGCCTCGACTGCCGGTGGGGATCGGTGTGCATTCCGGGACCGCCTTCGTCGGCGTCGTGGGGGCAGGCGATGACTCGGACTTCTCGGCCCTGGGTGACGTGGTCAACGTGACGGCTCGCCTCGGGTCATCCGCCGCGGCGGGAGAGGTGCTCATCTCGATCGCCACCGCCGAGGCAGCGCGGGTCCCGGTCGAAACGGCCACTCGACGCCAGATGGAGCTCAAGGGGCGCAGCGAGCGGCTCGACACGATAGCTCTCTAGCTCGGCCGAAGGGCAGACTCACCATGAGAGGAGGACGGCCGAAGCCACGACCCCTGCGCCGAAGACCAGGACGGTCAGGCTAGGCGAGATCTCGGTGCCCGTGAGGCGAAGCAGGATTGCGGGGAGAGGAGGACTATCTGACCCTGCTCG
>JACCZJ010000052.1 GCA_013696065.1 Nocardioidaceae bacterium | reverse complement strand
CAGCGCCGAGTCGACCGCGATCCCTGCCTCAGCGCGAATTCGGTGGCCTACCCAGCGAACGCGTACGTCCTCTACCGCGACGACACCCGGCGTAGCGGCAAGAGCCTCCTCGGCAGCAGTGACGAGGTCGGGATCGACAGCGTCCATTAGTCGCCGGTAGATGTCTCGAGCGGCTCCTTTGAGCACGAACAAGATCGCGACCGTGATGAGAAGACCGACGATGGGGTCGGCCAGCGGGAATCCGGCGAGCGCGCCGAAGGCGCCGAAGACCACCGCAAGGGAGGTGAACCCATCGGTGCGAGCATGCAGCCCGTCCGCGACCAGGGCGGCGGATCCGATCTTGCGGCCTACCCGGATCCGGTAGGCAGCGACGATCTCGTTGCCGGCGAACCCGACCAGTCCGGCGGCGACCACAACCCACGCATGCGTGAGGGGTTGGGGGTCGGCCAGCCGTCGCACAGACTCCCACCCTGCGACGACAGCAGAAAGGGCGATCATGATGACGATGAAGACTCCCGCGAGATCCTCAGCGCGGCCGTATCCGTAGGTATAGCGCCGGGTGGGCCGCCGTGTCCCGAGGGCGAACGCGACCCACAGTGGCAGCGCGGTCAGCGCGTCGGACAAGTTGTGGATCGTGTCGGCGAGCAGCGCGACCGACCCGGTGAAAAAGACGACCACGGCTTGCGCGAGGGCGGTGAGGCCGAGCACGACCAAACTGATCTTGACCGCGCGGATGCCCAGAGCGCTGGTCTCCAGGGCAGCGTCGACCGAGTCCGCAGCGTCATGGCCGTGCGGACGCAACATCCCCAGCAGCCAGCCGCGAAGCCCACCCGAGTGTTCGTGCTCATGCGCAGGCTGGTGGCTGTCATGCTGGTGGTGGCCGTGGGATGCATCGGTCACGACGACTCCCTTCGCTTAGGCGGACAGGCTTTGATTGCAGCGATTCATCCTTACGCCAGCGACAGGAAAAGCTTTTCCATCTTCTTGACGTCGACACTGTCGGCGGCGTTACCGTTGGTGGGGCATTGCTGGAGACCGGTGGCGACGATGGCAAACCCGGCGCGATCGAGAGCACGCGACACGGCGACGAGCTGCGTGATGACGTCCTCGCAGTCACGACCCTCCTCCAGGATGCGCAGGACACCGCCCAGCTGCCCTATTCGGTGAGAATGCCGAAGCCCTGCTCGGTCAGCGCCGATCGAACTGACTCGACCGTCTCGCCGTAGCGCAAGTTCAGCGTTCTCGAAATGTACCTGCTTTGGGTATCTTCAAAGGCGGCACTGACCCCGATGTGTCCATTGCCGGGGGCGCGACCGCGTGGGAACGTTCGGGACGACATATTGAGGAGGGACTGATATGACGGACCCGTTCAGCGTTACTGCCGTGGAAACTCCCACCCTGGGTGATCGCAGCTACGTGGTCCACGACGGGGAGGTGGCCTTCGTTGTCGACCCGCAGCGAGACATCGATCGTGTCCAGCACGTGCTCGAGAAGGCCGACGTGCGGCTGTCACACGTATTCGAGACGCACATTCATAACGACTACGTCACCGGCGGCCTAGCGCTGGCCCAGCGGGCTGGTGCGGTGTACGTCGTGAACGCCGACGACGAGGTCTCCTTCGACCGGGCCCCGATCCGCGGCGGAGAGACGATCGCGGTCGGCGATCGGATGCGAGTCACCGCCTTGGCCACACCCGGCCACACGTTCACACACCTCTCTTATGTGCTCACCGATGCACAAGCCGAGCTCGGCGAATCGGTCGGCGTATTCTCTGGCGGCTCACTGCTGTACGGCGCCACTGGAAGACCCGACCTGCTCGGCGACGAGCACACCCACGAACTCGTACGACGCCAGTACGCCTCGGCCCACAAGTTGGCGGCCCTGCTGCCGGACCGGGCCGAGGTCTTCCCCACCCACGGCTTCGGCTCGTTTTGCTCGGCCGCGCAGTCCGACGAGACCGAGTCGACGATCGGCCGCGAGAAAGTGTCCAACCCCGTCCTGACGCAAGACGAACAGACGTACGCTCGCGAGCTGCTCGACGGCCTGAGCGCCTGGCCGGCGTACTACGTTCATATGGCACCCGCCAACGCAGCCGGACCGTCCGAGCCTGACCTCAGCCCGCCGTCGCCCGCCGACCCAGCCGAACTGCACCGCCGGATCGCCGCAGGCGAGTGGGTAGTCGACCTGCGCAATCGCACCGCCTTTGCCGCTGCGCACGTCGCTGGCAGCCTGAACTTCGGGCTGGATGGCGGGTTCGCCACGTACCTCGGCTGGCTCATCTCCTGGGGTACGCCGCTGACGCTTCTCGGCGAGAAGCCCGAGAAGGTTGCCGAGGCACAGCGCGAGCTCGTCCGCATCGGCATCGACCGGCCAGCCGCGCAGGCGACCGGACGGCCCGAGGACTGGACCGACCGCGAGCTGTCAAGCTTCGCCACTGCGACCTTCGCCGACCTGGCCGAAACTCGTCACCTCCGCGACGTGGTCGTGCTCGACGTGCGCCGTGTTGACGAGCACGCAGCCGCGCGCATCGACGGCGCCGTGAACATTCCGATCCACGAGCTCCCGCAGCGGGTTGGCGAAGTCCCGGCCGGCGAGGTGTGGGTCCATTGCGCCAGTGGCTACCGCGCGTCCGTGGCAGCATCCCTCCTGGACGTTGCCGGCCGCGACCTGGTTGCCGTCGACGACTCCTTCGACAACGCTGGGAAAGTCGGACTGCACCTCGTCGGCCCCGAAGCCCAAAGCGCAGGCGACGGGTGACGTTGCTGCTCGTCCCGGCGTCGCTGGCGCGCTCATCGGGTTGAGCTTGCGCAGGCAATGTTCTGCTCCAGCGGGGCAGGATCTTCGGCCGCGCTCAAGTCATTGCGGGGGCGAGAAGTCAGGTCTCGCCCAGCCTGCCAATATCGCTGCGCTGTCAGATCGATAGCCTGCCCGCATGCGCATTACGGTGTTATCCGGTGGAGCAGGCGGCGCTCGATTCGTCCAAGGTCTGCGATCGGCGATCAACAGTGGCACCGATTCGATTACGGTGGTCGGCAATACAGCCGACGACATCTGGATGTTCGGCTTGCGGATCTGCCCTGATCTCGACACGGTGATGTACACCCTCGGGGATGGTCTGGACACGGCCCGTGGCTGGGGCCGCCGCGACGAGACGTGGAACGCTCAAGAGGAGCTTGCGGCATACGGTGCCGAACCCACCTGGTTTGGCCTCGGTGATCGCGATCTGGCGACGCATATCTTCCGGACGCACCTGCTCA
>JACCZJ010000043.1 GCA_013696065.1 Nocardioidaceae bacterium | reverse complement strand
CGGCGACGCCGACGCCGACGAGTCGGTGTTGGCTCTGATAGCCGCCGCGCGTGAAGCCTTGACCAATGCGGCGGTGCACTCTGGTGCCGAGCGAGTCGACGTCTTCGCCGAGGCGCTAGCCGCCGAGGTCTCGGTCTTCGTCCGCGATCGCGGCGTCGGCTTTGATGTCGAGACTGTGGGAGATGATCGCCACGGGGTGCGCCAGTCCATCATCTCGAGAATGAGCCGTCATGGCGGCACCGCACAGGTCCGCAGCCAGCCCGGCAGGGGGACCGAGGTGCGCCTGTCTGTGCCTCGAATAGCCAAACAGGGGAGTGTGACGTGAAAAGTCAGCTGCGTGTCGTCGTGGTCGACGACCACGCCATGTTCAGAGGCGGCGTCAAAGCCGAGCTGCGAAGCGTGGTGGAGGTGGTGGGGGAGGCTGAGGACGTCGACACTGCCGTGGACGTGATCACGAGATCAGTCCCAGACGTCGTACTGCTCGATGTCCACCTCCCGGGCGGTGGTGGGACTGAGGTGCTGCGCCGTATCGGCTCCCGACTGCCTGAGGTCAAATTCCTCGCGTTGAGCGTCTCGGATGCGGCCGAAGACGTCATCGCTGTGATCCGCGGAGGCGCTCGCGGCTACGTCACGAAGAACATCACCGGAGACGAGCTCGTCGCCGCAATTCGGCGAGTCAGCGACGGTGATGCGGTGTTCTCCCCCCGTCTCGCCGGGTTCGTGCTGGATGCGTTCGCCGGCCACATCGCGGTCGCCGCCATCGATGAGGATCTCGACCGGTTGACCGAACGAGAGCGAGAGGTGATGCGGCTGATCGCGCGCGGCTATGCCTACAAGGAAGTCGCCGCCGAACTCTTCATCTCGATCAAAACAGTCGAGACCCATGTGTCGAGCGTGTTGCGCAAGCTCCAGTTGTCCAGTCGTCACGAGCTCACCCGATGGGCCACCGAGCGCCGGTTGCTGTGACGACCTCGTTGGCCGTGCAGCAACGAGACGTGATCGTGGTCGCCGTAGCCGCCACAAACCAGTCAGCTCCAGGCGATGCCTGCGATGCGACTGATGCGAGACCTTGCCATGATGGGCACATGGCTGAAGTCAAGGACAACCCAGAGGGGTCGCAGTACGAGATCTACGTCGACGGCTCGCGCATCGGGCTCATGACCTATCGGATCAGCGGCGACACGGTCACCACACCGCACACGGAGATCAACCCCGCGTATGGCGGCCAAGGGCTGGGCCGGCAGCTCGTCAAGGGGGCCCTTGACCACATCCGCGACACCGGGATGTTCGTGCGACCCAGTTGCCCGTTCGTCCGCGCCTATATCGAACAGCATGCCGAATACCAAGACCTGGTCAAGCAGGGCTGAGGTGGAGTTGCTCCGAGACGCGCTGCTTTTCATCCATCTGGTCGGCTTCGCGGCTCTGTTCGGTGGCGCCTTCGTGCAGATCCGTGACGACTCGCGGGTCGTGAACTCCGCCATGCTGCATGGCGCGCTGACGCAGGTGGTAAGCGGGATCCTGCTCGTCGGTGTTATCGAGGGCATCGACGAGGGCATGGACTACACCAAGATCGCGGTCAAGTTTGCGATCGGACTGGTCGTGGCGTTGCTCTGCTGGGTCAACCGGCGCAAGCCCGAGGTGCCGCACGGCCTCTTTTGGGGGATCTTCGCCCTCACCTTGGCCAACGTCGCGGTCGCCGTCTTCTGGTAAACCCGGACTCGCCAAACCAGGTGCCCGCCCGAAGACTGGCGCCTGGCGTAGTCCCGGCAACGTGAGCCACCAATCTTTCGCGAGATCGAGCTCATGTGCGGTCGCCGGCGGAGACGGCGAGTTCGACGAACGGCATGGGACAACATGGGCTGGCCGCACAGGTGACCAGGTCGTCACAGCCGGCGTCCAACGTCTGCAGGTTCACCCCGGCCGCATGGGTGACCTGCCCGCTGCGCAATCCACGCACGCCGACACCCCTGGCACTAGCCGCGTCGGCGCCCGCCGCTCTAGCCCGCACAGGGCTGCGGTGAACAACTCATCGAACTCAGCGACCCGCAGCGGCTGCTCCGCAGTCGGCAATGTGCACGCATCCGGTCCCAACCAGGCCATGGTCGTGGCCCCTCACTCACGCCGTCCGCCTGACGCGAACCGCTATACCCCGAGGGTAAGTCTGTACCTAGGTACTAGATGCAACCCAGTGATGCGCGAGACGGGATCAGAGTTTCTCGACGGGGGAGTAGCGCAGCAGCAGGCGCTTGACGCCACCGGAGCCGAAGTCGACTGAGGCGACCGCCTTGTCGGCGACGCCTTCGACGGTGACGACGGCGCCCATGCCGAACGAGTCGTGCATGACTCGGTCCCCCGGCTGGAGCGACGGCACTGGGCGACTACCGGCGGTTGGCTTAGCCGGTGGCATGGCGCGTCGCCGGGTGGCGACAGCAGTTGCCGCGGCAGAGATGTAGCTGCCACCGCTGTTCGCGTAGCGGGAGGACGCCGAGGAGCTGCTCCACTGTGTCTGGGCGGACTCGGTACGCCGCCAATCGAGCAACAGGGTGGGCAGCTCATCGAGGAAGCGTGAGGGCGGGTTGTGCTGCGGCGCTCCCCAGGCGGAGCGCACCATCGCTCGGGAGAGATAAAGCCGCTGCCGAGCCCGGGTCAGACCGACATACGCCAGCCGACGCTCCTCCTCGAGCTCGGATCTGTCGCCGAGCGCACGGGCATGGGGGAAGACGCCATCTTCGAGGCCGGTCAAGAACACTACCGGGAACTCCAACCCCTTTGCGGTGTGCAGCGTCATCATGGTGACCACACCGCCTGCCTCGTCGGCATCGGGGATCTGGTCAGCGTCAGCCACCAGGGCAACTCGTTCCAGGAACTCAGCCAGGGTCGCATCTTCGCGCTCATCGGCGAACTCTCTGGCCACGGCCACCAGCTCGCCGAGGTTCTCGACTCTCGTCTCGTCCTGTGGGTCCGTAGAGGCCTCGAGCTCGGCGAGATAGCCGGCCTGGGTCAGCACCGCGTCCACGATGTCGTCGGGTCGAGCATCGTCGCGCACCAACTGCTGCAGGGACTTGATGACCGATACAAAAGCCTCGATGGATCGAAGCGATCGGGTCGCGATGCCCGGGGCGTTGGCGGCGTCTTGGAGAGCTTGCCAGTATGACGTCCCGGCTCGTTGCGCCAGCACCTCGACACATGCCTCGGCCCGGTCTCCGATGCCGCGCTTGGGGACGTTGAGGATGCGTCTCAGTGACACGGTGTCGTCAGGGTTGACGAGCAATCGCAGATAGGCCAGCACGTCACGGACTTCGCGCCGCTCATAGAAGCGCACGCCACCCACGACCTTGTAGGGCAACCCGACCCGGATGAAGACTTCTTCGAACACCCGGCTTTGAGCGTTGGTGCGGTAGAAGATGGCGATGTCACACGGCTTCGCATCTTCCTCGTCGGTAAGCCGGTCGATCTCCTCGGCGACGAACTGAGCCTCGTCGTGCTCGTTGTCAGCGACGTAGCCGACGAGTAGCTCTCCATCGCCAGCCTCCGACCACAGGTTCTTGGGCTTGCGACTGGAGTTGTTCGAGATGACGGCATTGGCTGCGGTGAGGATGTTTTGGGTCGAGCGGTAGTTCTGCTCCAACAGCACGGTCTTGGCGCGCGGAAAGTCCTGCTCGAACTGCAAGATATTGCGGATGTTGGCCCCGCGAAATGCGTAGATGGACTGGTCGGAGTC
>JACCZJ010000035.1 GCA_013696065.1 Nocardioidaceae bacterium | reverse complement strand
GACCAGGCCTCTCGCTGTTTAGCGTCCGCCATCGCGGGGCACACCGTGGCAGACCGCGTAACCATGTCTTCCAAGGGAGTTCCCGTGCCCGATGCTCGTCAGCCTGACCAGACCACCCCCGAGCTCGTAGGTCCCGTCGGGGCTCCCACGGTGGAGGGCATGGACCCCGACTGGCGGGCTCAGCAGGGCCGGCACCTCACCTCGGCGCAGGGCGTGCGGCTGCCGGACACCGATCGCTCCCTCAAGGCCGGTCAACGTGGACCGACGTTGATGGAGGACTTCCATTTCCGCGAGAAGATCACGCACTTCGACCACGAGCGGATCCCCGAGCGGGTCGTCCATGCCCGCGGCGCCGGCGCCCATGGCGTGTTCCGCGCCTATGGCAACGCAGCGCAATGGACGCGGGCCGCGTTCTTGTCGGGCAAGGACGCCGAAACCCCAGTGTTCGTGCGCTTTTCCACCGTGCTGGGCTCACGAGGCTCAGCAGACACGGTGCGCGACGTGCGAGGCTTTGCGGTCAAGTTCTACACCGACGAGGGCAACTTCGACTTGGTCGGCAACAACATGCCGGTGTTCTTCATCCAAGACGCCATCAAGTTCCCCGACATCATCCATGCGGGCAAGCCGCATCCAGACCGCGAGATCCCCCAAGCACAGTCAGCTCACGACACGTTCTGGGACTTCGTCTCTCTGCACACCGAAGCCACCCACATGCTCATGTGGCTGATGTCGGACCGGGCCATCCCCCGCTCGTACCGGACGATGGAAGGCTTCGGTGTCCACACCTTCCGGCTCGTCGACGGCTTGGGTGACACCGTGCTGGTGAAGTTCCATTGGAAGCCGGTGGCCGGCATCCACTCGCTGGTCTGGGAGGAGGCGCAGCTGGCTGCCGGCATGGATCCCGACTTCCACCGCCGCGATCTCGCCGACGCCATCGAGGCCGGCGCCTTCCCCGAGTGGGAGCTCGGGCTGCAGGTCATGCCCGACAGCGAAGACCAGATGTTCGAGGGCATCGACTTGCTGGACCCCACGAAGGTCGTCCCTGAGGAGCTTGCGCCGGTGCAGCCGGTGGGGCGACTCACCCTCAACGCCAACCCGACCAACTACTTTGCCGAGACCGAGCAGATCGCATTCCACACCGGCCACCTCGTCTCGGGTATCGAGGTGACGGACGATCCGCTCATGCAGGGTCGGATGTTCTCGTATCTCGACACGCAGCTCACCAGACTGGGCGGGCCCAACTTCAGCCAGCTGCCGATCAACCGTCCGCACGCGGCAGTCAACGACATGCTGCGCGACGGGATGCATCAGACCGCCGTACACACGGGGATCGCGCCCTATCTGCCGAACTCACTCGGCGACGGCGATCCGCAGGTGGCGGATGCCAAAGCTGGTGCCTACATCCCGACTCCTCGACGGGTGGCCGGCCCGGTGGTCCGGGAAAGTCCGGTCTCGTTCGGCGACCACTACAGCCAGGCGAGCTTGTTCTGGAACAGCATGACCCAGGTCGAAAAGCTGCACATCGTCGAGGCCTTCACCTTTGAACTTGCCAAGTGCTTCGAGCAACCCGTGCGCGACCGGATGCTGGGCAACCTCGGCAAGATCCATGCGGATCTGTGTATGGCGGTCGCCGCTGGCCTCGGTATTCCGACTCCCTCAGGCCTTGGTGCCGCCGACAGCTCAGCCGAGCTGGAGATGGGAGTCGACGTGTCTCCGGCGTTGTCCCAGCTGCCGCTCAAGCCAGGCCCGATCGCCGGACGGCGTGTCGGGGTGATCGTCGACGACGGTGGTGACCTTGCTGGCGTCAGCAAATTGCGCGAGACACTCGAATCCGAAGGCGCCAAGCTTCACGTGATCGCGCCTCATGGCGGCACGGTCAGAAAGGGTGCACGCACCGAAATCGTGGAACGCATGTTGCTCACGACCCGCTCCATCGAGTTCGACGCGATCGTCGTGGCCGATGGGGCGGGTGCCTTGACCGACCGTCGAGCCATCACGTTGCTCGAGGAGGCGTTCCGGCACTGCAAGGCTGTTGCGGCCTGGGGCGACGGGGTCAACCTGCTGAGTGCGGCCGGTATCGGAACCAACGCTCCGGGTGTGCTGGTGAGTGAAAAAGCGAGTGCTGGCCAGCGAAAGGCTCTCGTGCAAGCGATGGGTATGCACCGCGCGTGGGCTCGCCTGCCGCAACTGCTCGAGGAAGTCGTCGCCACTTAGAGCGCGGACCCGAGCTAGCCGCCTTCACCCGCAGCGCCGAGAGGCCGAGATGCCCGGCAAGCCGAGAGCACGGGGCGAGCTCCGGTGTGTCGACGGGAAAAGGTAGCTTTCGGGGGTGCGTGTGGCCACCTGGAACGTCAACTCCATCCGTGCCCGGATCGACCGACTCGTCGCCTGGCTGGAGCGCAGTGACATCGACGTTTTGGCGATTCAGGAGACGAAGTGCCGCGACGACCAGTTCCCGGCCGGCCGGTTGGCGACCCTGGGCTACCAGGTTGTCCACCATGGTTTGTCGGCGTGGAACGGGGTGGCGCTGATCTCCCGAGTCGGGCTGGATGACATACAGATCGGCTTTCCTGGACAGCCCGGGTGGGGTGAGCCGCTCGCCAGTGAGCCACGCGCGATCGGTGCCGACTGCGCAGGAGTGCGCGTCTGGAGCTTGTACGTCCCCAACGGCCGCACGTTGGGAGACCCGCACTACGCCTACAAGCTCGCCTGGTTGGCTCGACTCCGCGAGGCTGCCCAGGGATGGCTCGCCGACGACCCGCAGGCGCAGATCCTGCTCACGGGTGACTGGAACATCGCACCGCAGGACGACGATGTCTGGGACATGCGCGTGTTCGCGCACTCCACGCACGTGTCGCCACCCGAGCGGGACGCGTTCGCGGCGATCGTGCAGACGGGGTACGCCGATGTCGTCCGACCGCACACTCCCGGTCCCGGCGTCTACACCTACTGGGACTACACGAGGCTGAGGTTCCCTCGCCGCGAAGGCATGCGCTTGGACTTCGTGCTCGCGAGCCCCGCGGCCGCGGGGCGAGTGACCGCGGCGGAAATCGACCGTCAGGAGCGCAAGGGCAAGGGCGCCAGCGACCATGCACCGGTCATCGTGGACTTGGCCTGACCGTCCGAGTCTGTCTGGCTTGCGGTCAGCAACTCCTGCATCACGGCCAACTCAAAGAAGCCAGCGACGTCGATGGCTGACTGCGGACCCAGAGCCGCATCAGCACCTGCTCTGAGCAATAACTCGACGACCGGCCGACACTGTCGGAAGACGGCCGCCGCCAGCGCCGTTTGCCCACGGTCGTTGACTCTGGTGTGGTCTGCGCCCCTGTCGACCAGAGCCCGCACCAACTCATGGTGTTGGTGGTATGCCGCCAGGATCAGCAGCGTGTCTCCTGCGCTGTTGGTGAGGTTGACCGGTAGACCCTGATCGACATACTCGCCAACCAGACAGTCGCCGTCTCGAGCGAGCTCGAACATCGACGTCAAGAAGGCGAGCTCCTCGCCGGTCAGGTCCTCCATAGCTAGCAACTGTAGATGGATGGGACAATGAGGCCCCTCAAGCCGTGCTCCGCTTCGGCGAAGGGCGATCAGCTCGGCAAACCTGACGATGCTGAACCGATCTCTCGGTGAGACACCATAAGGGTGGATATGACAGACGAGTATCTCGAGCGCGAGGACAAGTACGAGGTGACCGCTGGGTTTGCTCTGCCCGACGTCACCCAGGCCGCCCCAGACGCAACGCTCAACACGAGCACGCTCCAACTCGAGGCGACCTACTACGACACGGCGGAGAGTCACCTGCGTCGACACGGCATCTCACTGCGCAGGCGCAAAGGTGGTTTGGACGACGGCTGGCATCTCAAACTGCCCGAGGGCGACGACAGGGTCGAGCTGCACAGTAACTTGACGAGCGCGGGAGTCCCTCGCGAGTTTTCCTCGCTGCTGACGGGTATCCGTCGAGGGCTCAAGCTCGCTCCGGTAGCGAAGCTTTCCGTGACGCGCCACAGCCATCGGCTCCACGACCCGTCTGGAGGCTTGCTGGTTGAGATCGCGGACGACCATGTCAACGCCGTGACCATGGGCGAGGTCGCGATGGTCACGGAGTGGCGTGAGATCGAGGTCGAGCTGGGTCCGGCGGGCGACTCGGAGCTGCGCTCGATCATGGGGAAGCTGCTCCTCAAGGCGGGGGCGCGGCCGTCAACGTCTCGATCCAAAGTCATTACTGCGGTCGGCCCCCTGCCCGTGGCGCAGCCACGGGAGGGCTTGGCCGGCGTGATCGACGACTACGTGCAAGCCCAGAGCACGGCAATCGCCGAGGGGGACCTCGCCCTGCGCCGTGACCAGAACCAGATCCATCCCACCCGAGTGGCCATCCGCCGGCTGCGCAGCACCTTGCGGATCTTCGATAATGTCTTCGAGACCGAACCCGCTGGGGTGCTCGAAGCCGAGCTGGTCTGGCTTGCCGGGCTGCTCGGCGCGGTTCGAGACTCCGACGTGCAGCGTGAACGCCTTTCCAGCCAGGTCGAGACGTTGCCGGGCGAGCTGGTGTTGGGATCCGTTGGGGCCGACATCGACTCGACATTGTCCGATGAACGCGACAAGGCCTGGAAGCGACTCCGCTTGGTCATGAACGGCAAGCGCTATGCCGCTTTGCTGGGTTTGCTCGAGCAGTGGCGGGTCGATCCGCCATACACAAACGTCGGCTCCAAGAAACCCAAGGCTGTTGCCAAGTTCGTTCATCGGGCCGAAAAGAAGCTGTACAAGCGGCTCGACCGGGCCGCCGAAACTGGCATGGACGACGATCTGTTGCACCAAGCCCGCCAAGCGGGCAAGCGGTTCCGGTATGCCGCTGAGCTCACGGAACCCATCATGGGTGACAAGGCCACCGATAAGGTCAAGCAGGCGAAGAAGTTCCAGGACGTGCTCGGTGAGTTCCAAGACAGTGTGGTCAGCGTGGACATCTTGCGGCGCCTCGGAGCCCGCGCAGGCACCAAGCCGGGCTCCAACGGCTTCACCTATGGGGTGCTGCTGGAGAGAGAGTTGCAGCGGGCCGAGGAGGCGCGGGCGGCGATGCGAGAGCTACACCGCTGACTTTGCCAGGGTGCAATGGTGGGGCCTGCACCGCTGACTCCAGCCTAGGCCTCGCGCACTGAGCGACGCCGTCGGCCTTAGGGTTCGACGATGGAGAGCCCGCTCAGTTCGCTGACCCTCGACCAGCTGCGGCAACGCACCAGCATCAAGTGGCGCTATCACCCGGCTGACGTGTTGCCGTTGTGGGTGGCCGAGATGGATGTGCCGGTCGCCGAACCGATTTCGCGGGCGATCACCGACGCTTTGGCGCTCGGTGACACCGGCTATCCGGCTGGCACCGACTACGCCGAGGCGGTCGCTGAGTTCGCGCAGAAACGTTGGGGCTGGACGGTCGACGTCTCCCGTACGGCGATCGTGCCCGACGTGATGCTGGGCATAGTCGAGGTGTTGAAGCTCGTCACGAGTCCGGGCGATGCGGTGATCGTCAACTCGCCGGTCTATACGCCCTTCTATCAGTTTGTCAGACACATGGACCGGCTCGTGGTGGAGTCGCCGCTCACCGATGACTACCGGATCGACTTCGACTCGCTGAGTCAGGCTTTCGAGCGGGTGACGGCCGGTGGTCGCCGGGCGGCTTACCTGCTGTGCAGTCCGCACAATCCGACCGGCACGGTTCACCGTCTCGACGAGCTGGCGACTGTGGCTGAGCTGGCCGCTCAGCACGGGGTGCGCGTGGTCGCCGACGAGATCCACTCGCCGGTTGTTCCGGCGGGGGCCACGCATATCCCGTACCTGTCCTTGCCGAACGCCCAGGATGGGTTTGCGTTGCTGTCGGCGTCGAAGGGCTGGAGCCTGGCTGGCCTCAAGGCGGCGCTCGCAGTGGCGGGCTCCGGGGCCGCTGGTGATCTGGCTCGGATGCCCGAGGAGGTCAGTCACGGCCCCAGCCACCTTGGCGTCATCGCCCACAGCGCCGCCCTGCGAGAAGGGGTGGATTGGCTCGACGAAGTGTTGACGGGGCTCGACCACAATCGGCTGCTGCTTGGCGACCTGCTGGCTGAGCATCTGCCTGGCGTGAGGTACCAGCCACCCAAAGGCACGTATCTGGCTTGGCTCGACTGTCGGGCGCTCGACCTGGGTGACGACCCGGCAGCCGTGTTCCTCGAACGGGGCAGGGTGGCGCTCAACGCCGGACCAACGTTTGGCACCGGCGGCGCTGGTTACGCACGGCTCAACCTGGCCACCTCCCCCGCCGTGCTCACCGAAGCCGTGCGACGCATGGCCGCATCAGTCCGCAAGCTTCCCCACTAGGCGTCCCACGTTCACATCGTCGAGCGGGAGCGTCGATCCGCGCGGCATCCGGGTCCCGCACTCCCTCCAGATCGCCGACGCTCGAGTCCTGGCGAGATTGATCCGGCTGATCAGCCGTTAGATGCGGCCTGTTGAGCCTTGTCAGGCGTTGGCTGACGGACTCCATCCAAGGCCCGCCTGAGCCTTCGGCAGGGTTATCGACTGGAGGATCAGCGACCGAGCAAGCGTCGACGAGCCACAGGAACCGGGTGGCTTCGATCAGCCTGGGGGAATAGAGCCGGGCTTGTCTCCACCGGCCGGAGCGTGTCGGCGCACGCACACGACGGATAGCCTGAGTCGAGACCTGACTGCACTCATCGGGCTGGTCAGAGCCATGTGACCTGGCGGCGCTTGGCCTCGTCGTACGCCGCCCGCCCAGACAACGACTTCGGCACGCCGGTCTCCCACCACGCGCCGGCTTCGGTCCACGTGGACGGATGAGTCCGGCACACGACCACCGCGGGTCGCTGACTGTCCTTGGCGGCCTGACGAGCTCGAAGGTAGGCCGCTCGCAGATCCTCGACGGTTGCCCCTGCTGGGACGTCTTCGACGGTGCAGCCCATCGATCGTGCGTGAGCCACGAAGTCGACGCGTACGCTGCCATCGGCGCCAGGGCCACGGGAGTCGCTGAGCATGTTGTTGAAACTCTCTGCGCCTTGGTTGGTCTGCAGCCGGTGGATCACCGCGTACCCGCCGTTGTCGCACAGGAATGCCACGAAGGGGTGGCCGGCGAAGGCTGCGGAATACAGCTCGGAGTTGAGCATCAGGTAGGAGCCGTCCCCGAACAGCGCCGTCACCAAGCCGTCCGGGTGGGACTGCCGGCGTGCCATCGCCGCCCCCCAAGGGGCGACAACCTCGTAGCCCAAGCAGGAGAAGCCGTACTCGAGGTCCATCGTTGCCCCCGATGTAGAAGATGCGTCCGGTTTGACGTCGCCGGTAGCCAACCTCCGTGCAGCTCGCCAGGCATGCCACCGGAGGCGGTGAGAACGTAGTCCTCAGGTCCGCTCGCATCGTTGACGACGCCGACCACCTGAGCGTAGGTCAGCGAGCCGTCGGGTGCCACGCCTCGGCGTAGGACGTCGACGTGGGCGTCCCAAGTGGCGCGCTCATCGCCGGCTCTGGCGGCCCACTCTGCGCTGGCGACCCAGCCGCCCAGGACGGCCGTCAGCTCGAGCAGCGTCTCCTTCGCGTCACCTACTACGCCGTGAGCGGAGTGCTTGACCGCGTCGAATCTGGCTGTGTTGACCATGATCAGACGAACATCGGGAGCAAACCCGGTCCACGAGGACGTGGTGAAGTCCTGCAGCCGCGTCCCGACTGCCAAGATCACGTCTGCAGCCACCGCGAGGTTGTTCGCCGACGTGGCGCCGATGATTCCCAGCGGACCGCCGTACAGCCGGTGTTCGTGTGGCACCAGGGTTCGACCGGCGACGGTCTCGACCACCGGGATCCCGTGCGTCTCCGCGAACGCCAGCGCCTCCGCTGCCGCACCGGAGTAGCGGACGCCGCCACCTAGCACGACCAGTGGCCGCTTCGCCGCCTTCAGCACCTCGGCCGCGCGGTCGAGATCACTACGGTCGGGCCTGGACCGGGGCACGCGGTGCAGACGAGGCTCGAACATCCCCACCGGGAAGTCGTACTCCTCGGCCTGGGCGTCCTGCGGCAGGGCGATCACCACTGGGCCGGCATCCGCTGGGTCGGTGAGCACCCGGGCAACCTGAGGCAGAGTGCTCAGCAACTGCTCTGGCCGGGTGATCCGGTCGAAGTAGCGCGAAACTGGGCGGAATGCGTCGTTGACCGTCGTGGTGGGGTCGCCGTAGTGCTCGACCTGTTGGAGGACGGGGTCCGGTGCCCGGCCCACAAAGGTGTCGCCCGGCAGAAGCAGGACAGGGAGACGGTTTGCGTGGGCGACTCCTGCTGCGGTCACCATGTTCAGGGCACCAGGCCCGACGGACGTCGTCACCGCCATCACCTGCCTGCGGTCAGTCGCCCTGGCGTAGGCAACGGCGGCGAGCGCCATGCCCTGCTCGGTTTGCCCGCGCCACGTCGGCAAACAACCTCGCCGCGGCGGCCGACGTGATCTTGGCGGTCGGGACCCGCCTGCAGGACTTCACCACGTCCTCGTGGACCGGGTTTGCCTCCGATGTTCGTCTTATCACGGTCAACACAGCCAGATTCGACGCGGTCAAAC
>JACCZJ010000030.1 GCA_013696065.1 Nocardioidaceae bacterium | reverse complement strand
GGGTGAGGCTGTCGGCGTCGACGATCGTGTAGGAGTAGCCCTGCTCGGCCAGGAAGCGCTGACGGTGCTGGGCGAAGTCGGCGTCGACGGTGTCGCGGGCGACCACACTGTAGAACCGGGCCGTCCGTTGGTCGGCCTTGGGGCGCAGCAGCCGACCGAGCCGCTGCGCCTCCTCCTGCCGTGAGCCGAACGTGCCAGACACCTGGATGGCGACTGACGCCTCCGGCAGGTCGATCGAGAAGTTCGCGACCTTGCTGACGACCAGCAGCGAGATCTCGCCGGTCCGGAAGGCGGCAAAGAGTCGTTCGCGTTCCTTGACGGGTGTCTCGCCCTTGATCAGTGGAGCGTCGAGTTGCTCGGCCAGGTCGTCGAGCTGGTCGATGTACTGCCCGATCACGAGCGTGGGCTCGTGGGCGTTGAGGCGCACCAGCTGCTCAACGACCCTGGCCTTGCTGTCGCAGTCGGCGGCGAGCCGGTAGCGATCCTCAGGCTCGGCGGTGCCATAGACGAAGCGTTCACTGTCGGTCAGGGAGACCCGCACCTCGATGCACTCGGCTGGCGCGATGTAGCCCTGCGCCTCGATGTCCTTCCATGGAGCGTCGAAGCGTTTGGGGCCGATGAGGGAGAACACGTCACCCTCTCGGCCGTCCTCGCGGATCAAGGTGGCGGTCAACCCGACCCGGCGACGGGCCTGGAGGTCAGCCGTCATACGGAAGATGGGTGCGGGCAGCAGGTGCACCTCGTCGTAGATGACGAGGCCCCAATCGCGCGCCTCGAAGAGCTCGAGGTGTGTGTAGACGCCTTTGCGTCGCGTGGTCATGACCTGGTACGTCGCGATGGTGACGGGGCGGACTTGTTTGACCGCTCCCGAGTACTCGCCGATCTCGTCGGCGGTCAACGTCGTACGGCGCAGCAGCTCCTCTTTCCATTGCCGCGCCGAGACGGTGTTGGTGACGAGAATCAGCGTGGTGGCCTGGGCTTGGGCCATGGTGGCTGCACCCACGAGGGTCTTGCCAGCGCCACAGGGGAGCACCACGACCCCCGAACCGCCAGCCCACAACGAGTCGACAGCCTGGCGCTGGTAGTCGCGCAGGTTCCAGCCGGCTTCCACCAGAGCGATCGGATGGGATTCACCGTCGACGTAGCCGGCAAAGTCCTCCGCCGGCCAACCGAGTTTGAGCAGGGCCTGTTTGAGGTTGCCACGCTCGGAGGTGTGCACGGCGACCGAGTCGTCGTCGATGCGTTCACCCAACATGGGAGCGATCCGCTTGGCTCGCAGCACTTCCTCGAAGACGGCTCGGTCAGTCGAAGCGAGCACCAGGCCATGCGTTGGGTGCTTGGCCAGTCGCAACCGCCCGTACCGGCCCATGGTGTCTGCGATGTCGACGAGCAACGAGTGCGGCACTGGATAACGCGAGAAGGTGAGCAGCGCGTCGACAACTTGCTCGGCATCGTGTCCGGCGGCACGGGCGTTCCACAGTCCGAGGGGTGTCAGCCGGTAGGTGTGCACATGCTCGGGGGAGCGCTCCAGCTCGGCAAACGCCGCGATCACGCGCCTGCAGTCACGCGCGCGCGGATGGTCGACCTCGAGCAGGAGGGTCTTGTCCGACTGGACGATCAACGGGCCGTTGTTCATGCAAGCGCCGCCTTGCTATGGGGGGGAAGGACGGCGTACCGGAGAAGGACCACCTGCAAAGATTACGGGCTGACCACACCCGACCCGTAATGCTCACCTCAGAGCGAGCGCCTCAGGTGGTTTAGCAGACGATGTTCCGTCAGGCGGTTCGTCGGATGATGTGTGCTGAGGTGATGCGATGCAGCGGCACCGTCAATGCCTCGTCGGTCCGGGAGTCGCGGGCTTGGAGCCGACCGTCGCCGACGGACTTGGCCACGACGAGACGCTCTCCCGAGGCACCGCGGGTGTCCACATAGCCGAACCACACCACTTCTCCGGTCTCGACGGCTTCGCGCAAGGTGTCCAACGGAGAGTCGATGCGGTTGCTGGTCTGCGGCCGAGGGCTCTCGTCGGGAGAGGGGTCGACTTCGGTGTGCCGAAGCCCCTGGACCAAGCGTTGTGCCGCCGCGAAGGTCAGCTCCTCTTTCGCCGACAGCTCAGCTTTGCAGCCGAGGGCTCGCAGGGGAGAGGCGTGCAGCGGGGAACCGCCTGCCGGCGTCTGCGGGTCGGGTTTTGCCACTCTGCCGGGAGGTGGCAATCGTTCTAAGTCGTGCACGAGATAGAGCAGGGGTTGTGGAAGTGGAGTCGTCGAACGCTTCTCGAGGGTGGAGACGATGTCGGGGACCCGCCAACCCAATCGGTAGGCCCGTTGCAGCGAGGCTGGGGAGAAGCGGTAGACGGTGGCGCCCCCGCGAGACTCGACGTCGGCCAGTGAGCCCAGGTCTCTCGCCGCCTCCGCTTCGAGAGGGCCGGGGGCGATTGCCGTCAGATCAGCCTGCACCATGACGTGATCGACGCGTGGCGGCAACAAACTCTCGAGGGTTGAAGGTGCGCTCGCGGGAGCGGGCGACGGAGCAGTCTCGAGGATTGCTGCTACCAAAGCCGCACCGAAGGATGACAGAGCGCCGAGTCCGGTCACACCCACCCACGCTGCCTGGTCGATGATCGAGATGATGGGACGGGCTGTCGCGGGCGCTCGCCTCGGACGCTGCCAGCTCACCCAACTGTGCAGCTGCTCCGGTGTGCCTGCGACGTAGTCGCCGGCGCTCGCCAGCCCTTGCAGGCAATGGCGGGTGAGCCATGCATTGGCTGGCGTCTCGTGCTGGTGGAGCCATGCTGCAGCCAAGAGCTGCCATTGGGCTGCCAGGCTCAGCGACTGCCAATCGTCAAAGCCGTAGGTAGGAACGAGCTTGAGCTCCGACCCGGGCAGAGTGCCCAAAAGTCCAGCCGCTCGAGCGATCTTGAGATGTATGCCGGCGATCGGAGCAGGCAGGTCCAGCAGCGAGCCGAAGGTGCGCGTCTCTCGGCTAGCCAGCTCGCCCGACTTGACCAGGCTGGCTGGCGAGTGGTCGCAGTGCTCGACGAGCACGTCGATCCGGCGTACCAGCTCGAAGGCTGATCCGGCTGCAACCTTGTCGACCAAATCCCCCGGCTGCTGGGCCGCATCCTGGAAGCCAGGTGGACGGGAAGCCGGGACAATCCCCGGGTCTCCGGCGGTGAGCGACGAAGCCATCGCCCGCACTGGGCGCAGCGACGACGCGTCGCCCCACAACAACCCAAGGCTGAGGAGGCGGTCGAGGGCAGCACTGATGTCTGACGTGTCTGGCACGTCGGCAACTGAACGGGCGTTGGAGTCCACCGGACCGCCGGCGACCGCCTGAGCGAAGGTCGTTGCATCGAGGGCTTCGGAGCCACTCGGCTCCGAGGTACCGCCAAGATCGCAGACACGTCGAGCCACCCACGGCTCGAACGCCGTCAGGAGGTCCAGGCTCTGCGAGACGGAGTGCCGGGTGGTCGACCGCGAGGCGATCTGGCTGTAGTCGGTGGGAGGCGGATCAGCCAGATCAGGACGCGCCATGAGGAGTCGCGTCAGTGTTGCGTCATCCCAGTCGCGAAGCATCTGGGTCAGCGTGCGCGGGCTGTCTGATTGCGGGGACATTACCTCTACCGTAGTTGCTGCGCGCCCTTAACGGCGGATCGCGCATGGCAGGATGATCGAGGACATGGGAGGGAGATCGCTTTATGGCGCTCATCCAGGCGCGCGGTCTGAGCAAGACATTCAAGGGCAAAGCAGCCGTTCGAAACTTGTCTTTCGACGTGGTTCCGGGGTCGGTGACGGGATTTCTGGGTCCTAACGGCGCTGGCAAGTCGACGACGATGCGGCTGATGTTAGGGCTCGACAACGGGGAAGGCCTCACTACGTATGACGGTGTCGCCTACCGCGATCTCACTCAGCCGCTGCGCCACGTCGGATCGGTGCTCGACGCCAAGCCCTTCCACCCGACCCGCAAAGCCGTCAACCATCTGCGCATGCTCGCCGTTTCCAACGCCATCTCGCCGACACGTGTGAACGACGTGATCAACATCGTCGGGTTGGGGGACGTGGCCAACGCCAAGCCGAAGACCTTCTCGCTCGGTATGGGGCAGCGCCTCGGCCTCGCCACGGCCCTGTTGGGTGATCCCGGCACCCTCATCCTCGACGAGCCCGCCAACGGTCTGGACCCGCAAGGCGTCCATTGGCTGCGCAACATGCTCAAGACTCTCGCTCAGCAGGGCCGCTCGATCTTCGTGTCGAGCCACCTCCTGTCCGAGATGGCACTGATGGCCGATCATTTGGTGGTGATCGGTCGCGGGTCGCTGATCGCCAGCGGCAAGATGTCGGACTTCATCTCGACGAGCCGTCGCAACGCGGTGGTCATCAGGGTCGACCAACCGGATGTGATGGTGCGGGAGCTGCGCGCGCGTCAAGCGGCCGTAGTGGCAGAGCCGGACGGCAAACTGGCCATTACGGGGATGGGTTCCGATGCCGTCGGTGACCTGGCCCACGAACTAGGCGTCCGGGTGTTCGAGCTGGGCAACCGCGAGGCCACCCTCGAGGAAGCCTTCCTCGATGCGACGGGCGCCTCTGAAGAGTTCCGCGCGTCGATGGGTTTCGGTGCCGAGCAGCCGGCGTTCGGCGGGCCAGGCCAGCCGCCTTACGGTCCCTCCGGGTATGGGCAACAGGGCCCTCCGCAGGGCTATGGGCAGCCTCCGCAGGGATACGGGTCGCCGCAGGGATACGGGCAGCCACCCGCGCAAGGGTACGGACAGCCCCCCCAGGGCTACGGTCCACCGCCGGGTCCGGCCCCATCAGGCCAGCCGCAGCCTCCGCCTGCTGACCACGACCATTCCAGACCGGCCGATCCGCAGGACGGAGAGCAACGATGAGCGGCGCCCTGAAATATGAGGGGGTGCGGATCCGCACGATCGCCTCGACCTATTGGCTTTCGGGCATAGCGATCTTCTTGAACGCCGTGATCTGCTTCATCATCGCGGTGACCGTCACGACGTCCGATGTGGATGATCTCGACGTTGCGCAGGTGACGACGTGGACGTGGACCGCTGGTGCTTCCGCTCCTATCACACCTGTGCTGGCAGGGGTGTTCTTCGCTGTCATGGGGGTGATGGCGATGGGGCACGAATACCGCTACGGAACCAACAAGGCGACGCTTTCGGCGATACCGGACCGGATCGCAGTGTTGGTCGCGAAAGTCCTGGTGCTGTCCGCCTGGGTGGCCGGTGTCGTGGTCACGTCGCTCCTCCTGGACCTGGTCGTGACGTGGCTCTTCCTCGATGGCCCGGATTTTGAGATCGCGGCGTGGCGACCCATCGTCAACTATCTCGGCTACTGCATCGGACTCGCCCTGGCGGGATTCGGGTTGGCTGCGATCCTGCGCAACCAGGTCGGCGCATTGGTGGCTGTGCTGGTTTGGCCGCTGGTGCTGGAGCCGATCGCCTACGGCATCCTCGGTGTCTTGGGTGAGCAGTCCAGCCGGGGGGTCGGCAAGTTGGCGAATCTGCTGCCCGTTTCGGCTGGTCGGCGCGCGATGTTCGACCCCTATGAGATCTTCGCTGGCTTCGGCACACTCCCCACCTGGGGCATAGCCGCCAGCGTGGTCGTCTTCTGGACTGCCGTGCTAGGGCTGGTCGTCGCGGGCTCAGCGCTCTTCATCAAGCGAGATGCCTGACCCGTTCGGTTCTACGCCGGCCGGACCTAGTCAGTTGATGGTCAGGTGAGTCACGTCGGCCGATTTGTCGTATCTCACCAGTCCGAACCATCGCCGTGAGATGGGAAGCGCGGCGGTGTCGATCTCGACGGAGAAGGTGCGCCCCCCGGTGACCTTGATCTGGCGAGGCTCCAGCTCAACTGATGGCTTCACGCGCCCGGGCAGCACCCACCCGGTGAAGGTGACCTGGGCAGGGTCTTGGCTGACAAGTGCGGGGCTCCGAGGGAAGTGGGCATTCTTGACCTCACCGCTTGCAGGCGGGACGTTGACGTAGACGGCATAGTCGCCAGGCTCGGGATCAAGGAGCGTCAGCCGCTCCCGACTGGAACTGGAGGAGGCGAAGGCGACCAGCCGACCTTCGCGGTAGACATGGAGGTCGACGTCGTCGGCGGTCGCGTCACTGGCAACCTCGAAGCGGACAGCGGCCGTTTCGGTGGGGACGTCGAAGGATTGGATGCCCGCTGCCGAGGCCGCAAGGGGCAGCCGAGGGTCGAAGAATGCGCGGTCCAGCTGCAGTCGCACCGGCCTAGCGCCGACGGGTCCGGAGACTGACGCTCGCACGGTGCCCGTAATCCCCGCCTGGGCCGTGATCTCGACTGGGCCGCGACTGGTGCCCGTCACCTCGAGAGGCGCATCCGCATGCTCTGGCCGTACTACGGTCGGGCTCTCGACGATGTGACCCCGTGACCCGGTCCACGTCAACGTCCCCGCGGCGTACTCCCCGTAGCGCGCCGAGCTGCGCGCGCTGAGAGACACCTCGAACGAACGGCTCTGGCCCGGCCTGAGAGTCATGGCCGAAGGATTCACCGCGACTCCGATCCCTCGCAGCCCAGTGTGACCCGCCACGAATCGCTCAGTGGATTCCGAGACGTTCGTGACCGAACGAGTCACCCGTCGGTCACCGACCAGGCTGCCGATGGCTATCGAGGCAGCGTTCAGGTCAGTCGCGTCCCACCGCCGCCCCGGCGAGTGGAGAGCCGCCCTCGAGGGCCGGTGACCGACCCCCAAACGCTGCACATAACGCGACCACTCGTCGCGGCCAGCGTCATAGACCAAGCCCGGATCGATGGCTTCTTGCGGATCGAGCGCGCCCGCACCTTGGTCGAGAGGGCTGACGCGCCCCGACAGCCGATCGGCGGTTGTCATCAAGGCCGATTGGATGGCTGCGGGCGACCAGTCACCATGCTCGGAGCGAAGCAAGGCGGCGACCCCTGCGACCTGTGGAGCCGCCATCGACGTACCGGAGTAGAGATCCCACAGCCGGCCCAGGTTGGACGGCGGCGCCACAGCGGCCAGCACGCCTGTGCCGGGTGCGGCGAGATCGGGCTTGAGGAGGCCATCATCGGGCGCTGGGCCGCGGGAGGAAAAATCAGCGACTATGACGGGTGGGCGGACGGCATCAGGGGTGGGTAGCAGAGTGCCGGTGGGTGCGGAGTCTCGGGCGATGTAGCGCCTTACGTCGTTGCCGCCTGCGCGGGTCACATGCAGCGTAGGGATGGCGTGCACATCGGCATACGTGTGGCCAGCCGAGTCGTTGGCGAGCACCATCGCCGATCCGCCGGCCTGTGAGACGGCCAGGCTCTTGCTCAAGCGAGAGCCGATGCCCCGGTTGCACAGCACCATGGCGCCCTTGACCTGCATCGCGTCGAGCGAACCGATTGAGCACAATGCAGCCTGGTGTTCGGTGTACCCCGCAGCAGCCGACGACGCGCCATCGACCAGGCGCAGTGGCCCGGCCTGCTGGGCGGAGACGATCGACCCCTTCACACGGATGCCATCACCCAGGCGGATACCGCCTTCGAAACCGCCTAGCGCCGTGGCTGCCACGGTCGTCACCCAGGGGCTGTTGTGGGCAACGGTTGCTGAATCGGGCCCCCGATCACCCGCCGATGTAGCCACGAAGACACCTGCGGCCGCGGCGTGATAGAACGCCAGCTCGATAGCATCGAGGGTCCGCGGTGGGCTGGACGCGGCGACGTCGCCATTGATCGAATAGTTCAGCACGTCGACGCCGTCGCTGACCGCGGTGTCGATTGCTTTCAACGTGTCCACGCTGGAGCAGCCATCGTCGGCAGGATCAGGCGCAATCCAGCATGCCTTGTAGATCGCGAGCGCTGCTGCCGGCGCGACCCCCGACACGTGGCCGAACTTCTGGCCCTGGATCGCCACATCGACGCCGGCGTTGCCGCCAGCCGTCGCGGCGGTGTGCGAGCCATGGCCACTGCCGTCGCGAGGTGACAGAAATTCGGCCGCGGCCACCTCCGATCTGCCGAAGCCGCGAAGGAAGTACCGCGCACCCAGTACCTTCTCGGTGCAGGTCGCCGCCTCCCAACGCTCGCCCTCCTTGCATCGACTCGTGAAGCCAGGGAAGCGGGTATGACGTTGGACCCGGTCCAGCGGCACCCCGTCGAAAGACGGGTTCTCCGGCCAGATCCCGGAGTCCACCAGTCCGATGACCACTCCTTTCCCTGCGCTCGCCAGGCCACCTACCGAGCGCCAGGCCCGCTCCAGTGCGGCCGTCGTCCCAGCTGGTCCGGCCGACGGTGACGATCCACCCGACAAGGTCCGGCCACGTCCTGCGGGGGAGTCGAGTGCGAGGATGCGCTCCGGCTCCACCACGAGCACAGCGGGCATGGACTGCAGCTCTTTGAGCTGCAGGCTGGTCAGCTCGGCCGCGAACCCGTTGAGCACCGTGGTGTAGGAGTAGATGGTGTCTGGGTTCCCGATCGACGCGAGCAGCCGACGTTGAGAGGCGAGGAGCCGGTCCCGATAGGGGGTCATCGTGGAGCGGTGGGCATTGAAGCGGCGGCCGGCGGCCGGCGCTGTCGCGTCATACCCTTCGATTCCTCCGGTGTACGACGCGAGGGGCGCGTCGCGCAGCACCACCACAAACGTGCCGACAGGCTCAGCCTGATGTGGGGCGGCGGCATGCAACGAGATGGGGGACAGGCTCGTCGCTGCCGAGGCGGGCGCATGTGACAGAAGGGGCACTAGGGCGCCAGCGAAAGACAAACCGAGGGAGATCAGGCCCGTGGAGAAGCGACTCGTCAACCTTGCCTCCCTTCGGTCGCTACGACAGTCGTCCTACGACCGCGCGCTACGGCATGGGCCTGCTTGCTCCATGGCATCTGGCTCGGAATCAATCCTCTAGCGTACGGGGAGGGCCCCCTGAGTCAATCTCGTAGAGTCTGCAGTGTGTCGCAACTGCCGCTCCTCCCGCCCGTAACCGAGCTCGACGGACTGCAACACCGCCTTGACTCCCTCGAGGCTGGCCTCCTCAACCTCGGCAGTGCGATGGTGGCGTTCAGTGGGGGTGCGGACTCGGCTTTCCTGCTGGCTGCTGCGGTGCGCGCCTTGGGCACCGAACGCGTTGTAGCTGCGACCGCCCTGTCTGACTCGCTGCCGGAGGGTGAGCGCCAACCGGCCCGGGACTTCGCGGCTGGCC
>JACCZJ010000024.1 GCA_013696065.1 Nocardioidaceae bacterium | reverse complement strand
GGGCATAGCCGAGGTGGCGAGGGAGTGGATCGCACCGCGCTAGAAACGCCACTCAGCGCGCCATACCGCATCTCGGGCCAAGTCCTGATCGGGCCTACGGACTTCGGCCGCCAAACGGCCGCCTATGTGCATACCGCGACGTTTCTGCCTTACTGCGACGGGGACGTCAGCGATTTGCAGGGGCAGATCTTCACCGAATCCGCGCGTGACCTGACCAGAGACGACACTGCGCTCCACAGCTCGGTGCTGATGTTGGGCGCCAACCACAACTTCTACAACACCGAATGGACTCCGCGCATCTCGGTCGCGCCGTCCTTCGACGACTGGGGTGGGGATCCTGAGGCCACCTGCGGTCGCAAGACGCAGGAGCGCCTCTCGGCTTTGCAACAGCGCAAGGTGGGCAAGACCTACATCGCCGGCGCCGTGCACATGATGGCCGCTGACGACCAAGACGTGCTGCCCATGTTCGACGGCAGCAGCGTCAGGGTCGCGTCTGCTGGTGAGGCAGATGTCCGTACCCACGCCGTAGGTGGCGGACGGGAGCTTCGGCGCCCAGGGGAGGGCGCCAGGCTGGGCCGCGTCAGGGGCGCCGAAGCCCAGCTCTGCCGTGGCCGGGTCGGGGTGGACAGCGAAGGGGCCTGCGGCCGCTTCACCACTCAAGAGCGCGCACCGCATTGGTTGCCGCCGTTTCCTCGAAAGCTCACCACGAACAAGGCGTTGGAGATGACATGGGACGTCGCGGGCCAAAGCGCTGGGCTCCGCTTCCGGTCACCGCTCGACCTGACCACCGCCAAGGCCTTGGACCTGCGCACGATCGTCGACCCCAAGCTCGGCAACGTGCGGCTCAGGGTGCGGGTGTATGACGATGCGGGCAGAGCCCTCACCACTCCCCTTGGAAACGGACTGGTTCCCGCCCTTCCACGTGGACCTTTCTCCCTCAGCAAGCACTGGGCGCAGACGGTGCGGGTGCCGACGAACCGCCTTGCCGGCCTGGACCTCACCCAGATCACCGGATTCGACCTCGAGGCCGTGAGCTCCGACGGCAGGGTGTGGGTGCTCGACGCAGCCGCGGCCCCGGCTCGGTTACCCTCCGTGCCGCAGAAGAGATTGGCCCGGATCGACCTGCTCGATGTACGCGTAGACGAGGGAGATGGTCCGGCCGAGTCGCTGTTGGCCATGCCGTTCGTCATCCGCGGCCAGTCGGAAACAAGTGCCCGGGTGGTTATCCAACCCATCGACACGTCAGCAGGTAGGCGGATCCCAACCCAGGTCATTCGCATCCCGGCCGGCACCCGAGGTGGGGAGCTAGAGATCCCTTACGAGGCCGATACTGTTGACGACCTCCGTGTACAGCGCATCGAAGTCGCCGCATTCGCTGACCGAGGAGTGATGACCAGGCACTACCTGGCCAGCGCGCGCATCATCGACGATGACCCCACACCTGCCATCTCGTTCACGCGGACCTCGCCGATCGACGAAGGCAGCGAAGCCAAGTGGAGTGTCCACTTGGCCGCGCAGGTCGACTACTACCTGGCCATGGTCGCCAAACCGATACCTCCTCCGCCGACGGTCACGGAGCTGACGGTCGCCGACGTCCCGCCGAGCTTCAGGGAAGAGCAGCTGTTCCCCGTGCCCCCCCTCGACACCCCCATGTCGCAGACCCAGCTCTATGCCTATGCGCAACTCGACCCTGGCGACACGACAGCGACCTATTCGATGCCCACCCTGGCCGACGAGCGGGCGGAGACCCGAGAAGCCGTGACGATGCGCCTGCGGCTGGTCGGGATCAAGGACTCGGCGACGACACGCGCGATTCACGTCAAGGACACCTCGCACTGAATCGTCTCAGACTCATGCGCCGCAAGCAGCAAAGTGGGAGTCTTAGCCCATGAGAACCATATTGATCATCGTCGTCATCGTTGTCCTCGTCCTTCTGGTGCTCGGCTTCATGCGTGGCCGCCGCTGAGCTAGGACCCCCGTACGCGAGAGATCGCGGTAGCCGCCCATGCTGCTAGCGCGGTCTTTTGCGCTCTGGGTAGTGGCCGACGCCGTGGTCCCGGCTCCTGCCGTCTTCGGCGTTAGCGCGTGCCGGGTTCTGCGCCGTCGCGGCTCACGAGGAGCGACCAGACAGCGTCGAGCGCATCGACAAGCGAGTCCACTCGGGTCACGCCAGCTGCGGGCAACTCCCATCCCCTCACCATGATCACCGGCACACCCGTACGGGCCGCGAGAGCGATCTCGCTGAGGGTGCCCCAGCTCCCGCCAATCGCCAACACCACGTCGGCGCTGCGAATCACAAGTCCGTTGCGCAGCTCCCCCAGACCGGTCGGCAGGCTGAACGTCACGTGGGGGTTGGCGTCGCCGCGTGACGTGCCCGGCAACAAGGCGATGTTCACACCTTGCTGTGACGCGACCCCTTCGCAGGCTGCTGCCATGACTCCACCGAGGCCACCGGTCACGACCACCACACCGTGTGACGCGAGCCAGCTGCCAGCCTCTCGAGCTGTTTCGAGCTCCTCGCTGGTCGCCTCGCTGCTCCCCACGATGGCCACGTATTTCTGCACGGCACACTCCGATTCAGATGTGGTACGCCGGCAGGGTGGCTGGTGCGGCTGACATTTCAGCCGTCGCCGATGAGACTCTGTCGCTGTGACGAGAGGGCAGTCAGTCGGCTTCGCAGCTCCGTGCTGCGACGGTCGCACTTGTGCAGTCCTTCGTCAATGCCCGCGCTTGCGCGAGCGGCCTTGTCTCGGGCCTCGTCAATGCGGTCGCGCACACTGAAGTCAGCGAACATGTTGTCGAACCACATGTCCATGAACCGCAAGCCGCCCTCCATCTCGAGCGAGTCTCCGGTTCGCTGCTCTCCCGTCACGTCGGCCAGTTCGCCACTGAATTCGGCGAGCCGCGCATCGGCCTCGCGCGCCAGCGCAGCAGCCCGGTCCATGTGGCTGTGCTTCATCGAGGTGGCGATGACGCCACCCCCGAAGATGTGTCGTATGTCGACCAGCCGGACGCCGTACCCAACTCCGAGCGAGCTGTGCCAATGCTGCGGCGGCACGCTGCCCAGCATCACCGGCCCCGCCTCTCTGTCGCAGCTCGGCAGTGAGTCGGCCCTGCTGCTCGGCAAGGGTGAGCAGCTCGCGAGCGTGTGGCGACTCGGTGGACAGGAGATATCGCTCCTTGGCCGACATCGCTCGCTGGAGCTGGCCGTCGACGTCGCCGAGGTCAGCGAGGCGCCTACGAACCTCCTGCTCACGCTGCCCACTGGCGGGCGCGACGGGCGGTCGCCTCGGCCAGCAAGCCGCGGGCCGCCTCCAGCTCAGCCTGCTCACGCGACATGTCGATGTCGCGCGTGCCTTTGATGACGGCCCACACCCTGGCGCCTGACAAGGACGTGAGCTTGTCGAGGTCGGACTGTTCCAGCTGTGCGAGGTCCGCCTGCGAGGCGGCCTCTGCCTCGATGTCCGCGTATTGGCGCTGAAGCTCGGCCAACTGCGTCGCAAGCAAATCACGCTGACGCACCACGTCATGGGCAGCGGCTAGTTCGGTTTGCACAACGCCCTGCTCGCTCATGCCAAGACCCTAAGTGACAAGAGGCTGGGGAGGCAGGTGCATACTCGACCGATCCTCCATACTCGCCGGAGGATCGGTCGAGTCCCGTGGGGTGCATGGCGCGAAGCCGGGCAGGCCCGTTTGAGAGCGAGCCACTCGGGCACATCGACCCCGAAGCACATACCGTGAAGGAGCCGCCATGACTCTCCCGCCGTCGCGTTCGCTGTGGATCGAGACCGCGCCCGCAC
>JACCZJ010000244.1 GCA_013696065.1 Nocardioidaceae bacterium | reverse complement strand
GGTTGCGCGCGAACAGTGGCTCCATTGACCTAGCTGTCGTGTCCCCTGCTGACCGTGCTCGTAGCACCTGGGAGCTCGTCTCGGCGCAGCTTGAGGAATCTCCGCAGATGCGGATCGACGAGCGCCTGTACGCCGCGTCCGCCATGCAGCTCCTCGGTGTCGTGCGGGAACTGTCGTACGACGTCGACACCGTGGTCTTGGTCGGCCACAACCCCGGCATCGAGGACCTGGCCTCGCTTCTCACCGGTGAGTCGGTTCCGATGCCGACTTCGGCCCTCGCGGTGATCGCGGTTTCGAGCCCGTGGTCGACCGCAGGCCACTCCTCAGCGGCGCTGAGGGCATCCGGCAGGCCACCTGCAGCTTGAACATCTTGGGGTCACGCTGAGTACGTGGGTGGATTCCGGTCGGGCGTAACCCCCCTCGCCTGATAACTTTCGATGCATTTGTCGTTTTGGTCCTTATTCATACAGCACGGTGCAAGACTGTGTGTGTGCACGACTGAGGCACAATAACTGTGCAGGGAGGGCCGATGACCTCGACTGAGGTGGAGGTGCCGGACTCAGACACTTCGCCGGGAGGCACCCTGGACGCCACAGATCACCCAGGCCTCCATACCGACGTCGAAAACTCGTCGGGCGCCAAGCTGTTCGCCGCCTGCCTGTCCGGTGACACCATCCGCCACGCCTGCGGGGGCTTGACCGACGACCTGCTCGCCGCGGGGATCGAGCTGCCGAGCGTCTACTTGCTGGTTGGTGATCGACTGCGATGTTTTGCGGCGCGCGGCTACTTCCAGGTCGTCGACGGCTTCCCCAGAACCGCAGGCGTGATCGGCTCGGTGGTGGCATCCGGTGTGCCGGTGTGGATCCCCGATGTGCGCGAACGCGAAGACTTCATCGCTGCGGTACCGAACCTCCTCGGTGAGGCCTGTGTCCCGATCGTCATGGACGGCCAGGTGGTGGGGGCCGTCAATGCAGAGTCCGTGGGGCTCCTTTCGCCCACATCTCTTCCATTGCTGCAACGCGCAGCGGCCGCCCTCGCGACCCGCATCGCGCAGCTGGGGGGGATGCCGCAGGAGTCCCTGATGCAGCGTGTCGCCAGAGCTGCAGTCGAGTTGTACTCACTGGAGGACCCTGCTGCACTGGAGTCGCAAGCCATCGCGCTGGCCATGGAGCTGTCGGAGATGAGTTCTGCAATCTTGGCGCGACGTAGTGCTACGGAGCTGATCGTGACGGCAGGCGGAGGTCCTCTCCGGGACGACCTTGCAATGTTCACGGCTGCCGAGCTCGAGACCATAGCTCAGTGGGTATCGGAGGGCACTTCGTCTCATTTCTCGGGGCTCGGCGCTCCGCCGGCGTACGACTTCCTTGACCGCGCAGGGTTGCGGTCTTTGGCCGTGTATCCGTTGATTGCAGGAGGAGAACATACCGGCTTGCTGATCACGGCGGACACCGAACCTCAGGCACACCTGACGAACATTGTTGAGGCGTTGGAGTTGGTAGCAGCTCAGGTCGCCACGGGGCTGAGCGCCCTCGAGGCGTTCCAGGAGATGCGCCGCCGTGCCGCAACCGATCCTCTGACAGGCGTGGGCAACTTCCGCGCCTTCGTGGGGGACCTCTCCGCTGCATTAGAGGAGGCGTCGGACCGCCTGGTGACGTGTGTACTCCTGGACGTGGACCATTTCAAGGCCGTCAATGACTCCCGCGGACACCTCGTCGGTGACCGGCTTCTGCAAGACGTTGTTGCCGTACTGTGCCGAACTGTGGGCGCCGGTGACAAGGTGTACCGCCTCGGCGGTGACGAGCTCGCGGTGATCGCCAGCTGTGGCGATCAACAGGGTGCCACTCGCTTGGCGCAACGTCTCCTCACCGCCGTGCGCACCACCGGGGCCACGGCATCAGCGGGCTTCGCCTGCGCGACCGGGGCAGTCCCCTCCGATCTTCGCGCCCAGGCCGACAAGGCGCTCTACGCCGCGAAGCGTGCCGTCCGCGACACCGTCCGCAGCTCCGATGACACGCTGCCAGTCGACTGGCTCGAGCCCAGTTGAGATGCACTCCTGCTTGCTCGTTCATGCGGTCAACGCGACCCTCGCGTCGTATGCCGGCAAGGCTGGTCGTCGGTGCCGGTGGCCCCGCTCGGGAAGTGAGTTTCGCGCGGCTACGCGCCCCATTGACAGGCGCGAAAGGACGAGAGTAGCTTCGAAGCACCTATCGGGAGGCCATCATGGCTGGATTACAATCTAAGAGTTTCAACAACCCCGACGAGACTCGGCCCTTCGCGGACAAAGGCGAGGCAGAAGTGATCACAATCGGGGACGGGGTTGTGCTTAAAGGCCGATTCGAGCCGGGGTGGAAGTGGTCCGAGCACTTGGCCCCGATCGCGGGAACTGAACGATGCGAATCCCCCCACTTTCTTTATGTGCTGTCCGGCAGGATGGTCGTGCAGATGAACGATGGCACCGAGACTGAGGTGGGTCCGAACGACGTCGCGCGAATCGAGCCCGGACACGACGCCTGGGTGGTCGGCGATGAGGCCTGCACCATCGTGGACTTCGGCGCCTCCCCCGCCTACGCTGCAGCCCACTGACCTGCGGGTAAGTGCCCGGTTCGAACCTATGGACGCGACCCGGAAGCTGGTGAGGGAACGTGGGCAGGCCCTACACGTCGGGCGTGTGGACAGTGAAACCGGGTCGCGAAGAAGACTTCGTTGCCGGCTGGCGAGAGCTCGCTGAATGGGCAGGAACAGAGTTTCCCACCGCGGGACGGCCAACGCTGCTCCGTGACACGCAAAACTCCGGGCGCTTCGTCAGCTTCGGCGCCTGGCAAGACTTGAAACAGGTTGAGGCGTTTCGCCAACACCCTGAGTTCAGCCGGCACGTAGCGCGTATCGAAGAAGCACTAGACGACTTTTCGCCGATGACGTACGAGGCTGTAATCGAACCGTAGGCACGCCGTACCAACTGAAGAGCTTGGCGGGGTTGCCGGTCGGATGACGTAGATGCGCGATCTCGCCTCGGGGCACTTGACCGCCCCCTCTGGTCAGCTTTTACCGAGGCGGGCTTTGGTCTCCTCGACGTCCATGCCGTGCAACCTCAACAAGTTTCCCCCTCCGAAGGTGAGGAGTACCGCGAGCGAGGCTGGCTGAAGAGATTCCCGTGACGGTTCACGACTGCCAAGGGCACCCGGAAATTCCTTCTTGTCGATCACAAGGTCCGTGCGGTCCAGCTCTAAGCCTGATTTTCACCCGCCAAGCTGACTGGCACCTCCGACAGCGCAATGTGACGCCGTACCCAGCAGTTCAGCGGGTACGGCGTCACAAGGTAATCGGCCACGATGGGCCGACCGTTATCCAGCTTGGCGCATGCGTTGAGTTTCTAGCGGGCCCAGATGACGTGGGTTACCGTCTTGTTACCGCCGCCGAGGTCCTTCACGTAGGTCGATGCTCCCTGGCTACGTGAGCCGTCAACGCGGTGACCCCACGCCTTAGGCGAGTTACCCGTACGCGCGGCCGCGCTGTTTCCCGCAGTTTGTGCGGAGACAGTCGAGGTGCTGTCGGTGTGGCTGTAGATGCTCTCCAGCATGTCGTAGTCGTGGGCGTTGGGGTGCTGGTTCGGCTCGGGGTTGTTGCTGTAGTCCATGCAGGTGCCCAGATCAGCGTTGTTGAAGTCCTCATCTTGGTGGTCGAGGCCGAAGTCATGGCCCACCTCCTGGCACATGACGAGGTTGCGCCAGGCCGGCGTGTTGTACTTCGCGGTGTCGAAGTAGGTGTCATTGAGCTTCACGGTCCCCTGCGTGATGTGGCTGCCGCTGATGTTGATTGAGGCAAGCCCGAGCCAGCCGCGTTGACCGTAGGCGGCGTTGCAAACCTCAACTCGCCCAAGCGTTGCGGCGCACCTCTTGCCGGTCGTGCCGCCAGCGACGATTACGGTGTCGAGGACGGTCGACTTGCTCCAGTCGGTCGAACTGGTAGCGAGGTAGGAGTCCCACCTGGAGTCGACGTTGTCACCGAGCTTGACGGTGAACGGGTTGCTGGTGCGCGCCCAGTGGTAGTTGTTCCAGGAGTGGGAGGCGTCGGCGACCGGTGCTACGACGCCGAGGGACGACAAGGCCGTGACAGCAGCGCAGGCAAAGACTTTCTTGAA
>JACCZJ010000238.1 GCA_013696065.1 Nocardioidaceae bacterium | reverse complement strand
GTCCGAGGCATCGAGACGCTGCGTATGACGGCCCGCGCCGTGCCGCTGTACATGCGTGACCCCGAGACCACCCAGGCTGTCGCCGAGTCGACTCTGGCCCTCGCACGCGAGATAACCCACGACAACTGGCCTGCGTAAACTCCGCTGTCTGGGACCGGCCAGGAAATTTCCCCACGATCCCGAGGCCGAAAGACATTGCTCACCAGAGGTCGAGCAGACGCAAAGGTTCCCCTTCGTGCTCACATGCTCGTCGGATGATCGCACCGCCCGCAGGGTTCTCGATGAGGTTATGCCTATACGATTCATGATCCATGATCCCGAGTGCGAGCGCGTTGAGGCGGGTGTTACGCAGGGCCAAAGACGGCGTCTCTTTGAACCTTGCCGAAATCACTGTGCTGCTGCAGGCCCGGTCAGATGACCTAGATCAACTGTGCACGCACGCCGCCCGCATGCGGGATGCCGGCTTGCTCGCTGCGGGGCGCCCAAGAGTAGTCACGTTCTCGCCCAAGGTGTTTCTTCCGCTCACCCGGCTCTGCCGGGACCGGTGCCACTACTGCACGTTCGCGCTCTCACCAGCGGGGCTGGGCCGCGTCGGTGTGAGCCCATTCATGAGTGCTGATGACGTTATCGACATCGCTCGACGCGGCGCGGAGCTCGGGTGCAAGGAGGCGCTTTTCACCCTCGGCGACCGGCCGGAGGACAGGTGGCCGGAAGCACGCGAATGGCTCGCTGAGCGCGGCTACAGCGACACCTTGTCTTACGTGCGCGCCATGTCGATTCTCGTGCTGGAGGAGACAGGTCTGCTGCCGCACCTCAACCCTGGAGTCATGACGTGGTCGGATCTGCAGCGGCTCAAGCCGGTCGCGCCGAGCATGGGCATGATGCTCGAGACATCCTCGACTCGGCTTTTCACCGAAAAGGGAGAGGCGCACTACGGCAGCCCCGACAAAGATCCCGCCGTGCGGTTGCGCGTGCTGGAGGATGCCGGACGACTCTCAATCCCCTTCACCACTGGCATCTTGGTGGGCATCGGGGAGACCTACGAGGAGAGGGCGCAGTCCCTGCTCGCGATTCGGGGCATCGCTCGGCAGTACGGTGCTATTCAGGAAGTGATAGTTCAGAACTTCCGGGCGAAGGATCAGACGCCGATGCGAGCGGTCCCCGATACAGGGCTGCAGGAGTTCCGGGCCACAGTCGCCGTGGCCAGGCTCGTTCTCGGTCCCTCCATGCGCATCCAGGCCCCTCCCAATCTAGTGAATATCGACGAGTGCGCCCTCCTGCTCGGTGCCGGCGTCGACGACTGGGGCGGCGTCTCCCCTGTTACGCCCGACCACGTCAACCCTGAACGGCCATGGCCCGCCATCGACCGCCTTCGCGAAGTTACAGAGAGCGCCGGGTTCACCCTGGCTGAGCGGCTCGCAGTGCAGCCGGAGTTCATCCGTCGCGGCGAACCCTGGATAGATCCGCGCGTATGGAGGCACGTCGTCGCCCTCGCCCAACCAGACACGGGACTGGCCGACCTGAGCAAGAAGGCCTTGGGACTCCCTTGGCAAGAGCCGGACCAGATACACGAAGCGTTCGGCCGCGTCGACCTGCATGCCGAGATCGACGAGACGGGGCGCAAAACAGACCGACGCGGTGATTTCAGCGATGTCTACGGCGACTGGGACGCGCTGCGCGAAGCCAACGACCGCCTCCCCTCACTCCCATCGGAACGCCTCGGCGGTGACGTATTGGCCGCACTCCGCCAGGCCTCCATCGAGCCTTCTGCTCTGAGCGACAACCAGGCGCTGACACTATTGCTGTCCGAGGGCGTGGCCCTTGACGCGCTCTGCAGCCTGGCGGACGCAGTCCGGCGCGATACCGTCGGCGACGACGTGACGTACGTCGTCAACCGAAACATCAACTTCACCAACGTCTGCTATGTGGGTTGCCGCTTCTGCGCCTTCGCCCAGCGCCGTGATGACGCGGACGCCTACTCCCTCTCCCTGCAACAAGTGGGGGAGCGGGTCGTCGAGGCGTGGAGTGTCGGCGCCACCGAGATCTGTATGCAGGGCGGCATCTCTCCGGATCTTTCCGCGAACGCCTACTTCGACCTCGCGCGCCAGGTCAAGCAGTCGGCGCCCGACATCCACCTGCACGCGTTCTCGCCCATGGAGGTCATGAACGG
>JACCZJ010000474.1 GCA_013696065.1 Nocardioidaceae bacterium | reverse complement strand
CTATGGGATGTGTGGCCGGGCCTACGAGCCTCGCTTCCTGTGGATGTGGCCCAATGCTCGGATTTCGGTGATGGGCGGCGAACAGGCCGCATCAGTGCTGGCGACGGTGCGTCGCGACGGCATCGAGGCCAAAGGGGGAGAGTGGTCCGACGAGGAGGAGGAAGCGTTTCGGGCTCCTATCCGCGCACAGTACGAAGCGCAGGGCTCGCCCTACTACTCGACCGGTCGGTTGTGGGACGACGGGATCATCGACCCGGCGGACACCAGACGGGTTCTCGGTCTGGGTCTCGCCGCGGCCTCGCACTCGCCCGTCGCAGAGCCGCGCTATGGCATCTTCCGGATGTGAGACCGCGATGATGCCTCACGGACGCCGGTTCAGCGCCGTGCTGGTCGCCAACCGGGGAGAGATCGCGCTGCGTGTCATCCGTGCCGTCAAGGTTGCCGGTCTGCGCAGCGTCGCCGTCTACAGCGACGCCGACCGAGACGCCCCGCATGTTCGCGCTGCCGACGTGGCGGTGCACGTCGGGCCAGCCCCCGCCTCAGAGTCTTATCTCTCGATTCCGAATCTGCTGTCAGCCGCCGAGGCGTCGGGCGCTGACGCCGTACACCCGGGCTACGGCTTCTTGTCCGAGCGGTCGGCATTCGCTCGAGCGGTGGTCGAGGCCGGGCTGGTGTTCATCGGCCCACCTGCTGACGTGATGGACGCGATGGGCCGCAAGGACCGGGCCCGCGAAATCGCCTTGGCGGCCGGCGTTCCCGTCGTACCGGCGATCGACCTCGCTGCCGTCGAAAGATCCGAGTCTCACGTCGCCGGGGCGACGCCACAGTCGGACCTCTCGGAGGTTGGCTTCCCGATCCTGGTCAAGGCGGCGGCCGGTGGCGGCGGCAAGGGCATGCGCATCGTCCGCGAGCGGCAATCATTGTCCGAGGCCGTGCTGGCCGCCAAACGCGAGGCGATGGCCGCCTTCGGCGATGACACCATGATCTTCGAGCGGTACGTCGAACACGGCCGCCACATCGAGGTGCAGATTCTGGCCGACGAACACGGCCACGTGGTCCACCCCATGAGCGCGACTGCTCGGTTCAGCGCCGCCACCAAAAGGTGCTCGAAGAGGCGCCGGCGCTCGCCATCAGCGACTCGGTGCGGCAGCTGGTCCTGACCTCGGCAGTGGCGCTCGCCAAGGAGGTCGGCTACGTCAACGCGGGGACAGTCGAGTTCCTCGTCGCGGGGGAGGAGGCCTTCTTTTTGGAGATGAACACCCGCCTCCAAGTCGAGCACCCGGTCACCGAGCTCGTGACGGGGCGCGACCTGGTCGCGTTGCAGCTCTCGATCGCGCAGGGCGACACGTTGCCCTTGTCGCAAGACGACATCGTCATCCGGGGCCATGCCATCGAGGCCCGGGTGTATGCCGAAGATCCACGTCACGGCTTCCTCCCTCAGGCCGGCACCGCCACCGCCGTCCGATGGTCACGGGCGGTCAGAGTCGACGCTGCCCTCCAGTCAGGCCAACAGGTCAGCACTCACTACGACCCCATGCTAGGCAAGGTGATCGCGTGGGGAGCTGACCGGGAGGCGGCCCGCAGCTCGCTCGTCGCCGCACTCGACGACACGGCCGTCGTTGGTCTCACCACCAACGTCGGCTTCCTGCGCGAGCTCGCAGACTCAGACGCCTTTCGTGACAGCGGCATCGACACGGGCTGGCTGGATGCCCAACCACCGCAGTTCTTTTACTCCGAGACACCCGAAGAGGTCTGGTGCTTGGCCGCCTGGGCAATCGCCAAAGCCATTGCCAGCAAGGCGGTCGGCCCGTTTGGTGCCGTCGATGGGTGGCGGCTTGCCGGGCCACCCATCCCGATGACCTTGTTCCTGCGGCTCCTGTGCCAGCGCTCAGGTGGCGACGATCCTGCTGGCGTGGGAGGCGTCGAGCCAGCTGTCGATCTGGTCAGCGTTGACCTGCGTGGCGGGGTGGTGACCCGAGTCGGCACATCCTTCGCCGTCCGCGAGCTGTCCGACGAGCTGTCCGACGAGGTGGTCGAGGAGGGGGTCGGCGACGAGCGGATGCTGAGTCTGGAGATCGACGGCGTGCAGCGC
>JACCZJ010000469.1 GCA_013696065.1 Nocardioidaceae bacterium | reverse complement strand
ACATCCCGCCGCACAACCTGCGGGAGGTGGCTGCCGGGGTCCAGTGGTCGCTCGACAACCCTGGGGCCACCCGCCAGGAGCTCCAGGACGAGCTGATCGGGCTGATCCAGGGTCCCGACTTCCCGAGGGGCGCCCTGATCGTCGGCAAGCAGGGCATCGAGCAGGCTTATCGCACCGGCCGTGGTTCGGTCACCATGCGTGCCGTGGTCGACGTCGAAGAGGACTCCAAGGGCCGTACGACCTTGGTGATCACCCAGCTGCCCTACCAGGTGAATCCCGACAACCTGGCCTACAAGATCGCCGAGTTGGCCGATTCGGGCAGGGTGCAGGGGATCGCCGACGTGCGCGACGACTCGTCGGCGCGGACCGGCCGTCGCCTCGTCGTCATACTCAAGCGCGACGCGGTGGCGCGCGTAGTCCTCAACAACCTCTACAAGCACACGCAGCTTCAAGACAACTTCAGCTGCAACATGCTCGCGCTGGTCGACGACGTGCCGCGCACGCTGACCCTCGACCAGTTCATCAGCAACTGGATCCAGCACCAGATCGACGTCGTCCAGCGCCGCACGCGCTATCGCTTGCGCAAGGCCGAAGAAGAGGCGCACATCTACCGAGGTCTCGCGAAGGCGCTCGACGCCTTGGACGAGGTGATCGCGCTGATCCGTCGCAGCCAGACTGTCGAGGAGGCGCGCGACGGCTTGATCACGCTGCTCGAGATCGACGAGATCCAGGCCCGCGCCATCCTCGACATGCAGCTGCGCAAGCTGGCGGCGCTGGAGCGGCAGGCGATCGTCGACCATCTACGCGTCCTGGAGGAGCGCATCGCCGATCTCCAAGACATCTTGGCGAGCGAGGAGCGTCAGCGCAGCATCGTGAGCGACGAGCTAGCGGCCATCGTCGACAAGTATGGCGACGAGCGTCGCAGCCAGATCATCCCCGCCGACGGCGACTTGTCGATGGAGGATTTCATCCCCGACGAGGACATCGTCGTCACCATCACCCGAGGGGGATATGCCAAACGCACCAAGGCAGACCTCTATCGCTTGCAAAAGCGTGGTGGCAAGGGAGTGAGGGGTGCTGCGCTGCGGGGCGACGACCTGGTCGAGCACTTCTTTTCCTCCACCAATCACCATTGGCTGCTGTTCTTTACGACGGCTGGGCGGGTCTATCGCACGAAGGCCTATCACCTGCCTGAGTCAGCCCGAGATGCCAAAGGCGGCCATGTCGCCGGGCTCCTGTCCTTTCAGCCCGATGAGCAGATCGCACAGGTGCTGGCGATCCGGGACTACGACTCCGCGCCTTACCTGGTGTTGGCGACGCGTCGGGGACTGGTCAAAAAGACGAGGCTCAGCGACTACGATTCCCCGCGCCAGGCGGGGGTCATCGCGATCAACTTCCGCGACGAGGACGACGAGCTGATCGGGGCGGAGCTCGTCACCGCGGACGACGATCTGCTGCTGGTGTCGCGCAAGGGTCAGGCGGTACGGTTCCGCGCTGACGACTCGCAGCTGCGTCCGATGGGTCGGGCCACCTCAGGCGTCACCGGCATGAAGTTCCGCCCGGGTGACGAACTGTTGTCAATGTCGGTCATCGCCGCCGAGGTGGACTCCGACCCCAGCGATCTGTACGTGTTCACGGCGACGGACGGAGGCTTTGCCAAGCGCACCCAGGTCAGCGAGTATCGGCTGCAAGGACGAGGCGGGCTCGGGATCAAGGCGATGAAACTCGCGGATGCCCGGGGGTCGCTGGTCGGCGCCATGGTCGTCACGTCGAGCGATGAGGTGATGGCTGTTCGGGCCAGCGGTCAGGTGACTCGCTCGGCTGCGGCTGACGTGCCCGCCAAGGGTCGTGACACGATGGGGGTCAAGTTCGTCACCGTGGGGCAGTCTGACTCTGTGGTGAGGATCTCCCGAAACACCGAGCGAGACGTCGACGCGCAGTTGCTGGGCGAGGCGGCCGACGTTACAGACGTGGCCGACTCAGCCGAAGCACCTGCGCCAGCAGAAGATGTCGAAGGAGCGCAGGGAGCGGATGCGGTTGCAGAGGCAACCGCGCACGACTCTGCAGATTCGCAGGAGGACTAGGCTCGATGACACACCCAAGCGAGCAGCAGCCCGTCGCACCACGGGGTCCGTATGAGACACCACCACCGGCCGCAGGCCGGCGGCCTCATCCGATCGTTGCCACTCCGGCAGGCAGTGCCGCCGCTCGGACCAAGCTGCAGCAGACCGTGCCTCCCGTTAACACCAACGCGATGCCGCCGGCTCCACGGGGGGTGTCACGCGCCGACGCTCGCAAGCCGAGGGCCGTTCGCCGCGCGCGGCTGCGACTGGTGCGCCTCGACCCTTGGTCGGTGACCAAGGTGACGTTTCTGCTGTCCATCGCGTTCGGGGTGATGTGTGCGGTCGCGGTCTTCTTGATCTTCTCGATCATGGGTGCATCCGGGCTGTGGGACAACGTCAACTCCACCATCCAGAACCTGGTGAACAAGAAGGACGCCTTCGACATCAAGGAGTATGTCGGCATGAGCCGGGTCATGGGCATCACCTTGCTGATCACAGCCATCAACGTTGTGTTGCTCACCGCCCTCGCCACCCTCGGCGCCTTCATCTACAACATGGCCGCGTCACTCCTCGGCGGCCTCGAAGTCACGCTCGCCGAAGATCTGCCGTGACTAGAGCCCGTCGCTGGTGGCCGGTTAACCAGTTTGGGGGGCATCTGGGCGATGAGGTAACCTTCGTCGGCGATCTCGTCGCAGCACACGGGCCTATAGCTCAGACGGTTAGAGCGCTTCCCTGATAAGGAAGAGGTCAGAGGTTCAAGTCCTCTTAGGCCCACTCCGCCGATGCAATAGAGGAGATCGAATGATCAAGAAACTGCTCGGCCTCGTCATCGTCGGCGCGGTCGCCAAGGTCGTGCGTGACAAGATGGCTGGCAAGAGCGAGAACGACGCCGCATTGTGGGCAGAAGCGACCGACTCGGTGCCACCGAGACGCTGACGTCGTACAGCGAAGCATCTCGGTCTCCTCGACCGAACTCGGGGACGTAGCTCAACTGGCAGAGCACTGCCTTTGCAAGGCAGGGGTTGAGGGTTCGAGTCCCTTCGTCTCCACCAATGTGATGTCTCGGGACATGGCCGACCCGTGTCCCGAGACCTCGTTTCCGGCGATGAGGCGACCATTGGCAGCTAGGTGCTCGTGCGGCTCACTCTCGGATACTCATCTGCGAGGATCACGGCGGAGCCTCAGTAAGCGCCTCCTCCACGGGCAGGCGTTGTCCGAGGTCATACTGCCGGTCCCATTCCGGGGTGAGCGCCTGTTGAGCCTCGGTCAATGACACCTGCAACTGGGATTTTTGCTGTTCGTTGCGAGGTATGCCGGTCGCCTCGCGACTTGCTTCGGCGGCTCCGAGTAGTCGTGCCGCGCGTCTGGTTTCCCCCGTTTCCGCGAGGGCGGCAGCGTATAGC
>JACCZJ010000447.1 GCA_013696065.1 Nocardioidaceae bacterium | reverse complement strand
ACGACGACCTGCCCCAGGAGCCAGGCGAACCGGAGCATTCCTGGTTGGGTCTGATGCGCTATGACTACGTCACCATGCTCACCGGCCTCGGCGGTGAGGCTCCGACGTTGGAGTCGCTCGACGTCAGCGACGTCGCCCCCGACAACGCCGAGTATCCGCAGTGACCGGCACCCTCACGCAGCGCACCGCACTGGCTGAGCTCGATGATGTCGGCTTCGGGTATGACCGTCGCCCCGTCCTGGATGGCGTCACGTTGCGTCTGGAGGCCGGCACATTCACCGGGATCGTGGGACCTTCGGGGTCAGGCAAGACGAGCCTGCTGAAGATCCTGCTCGGCACGGTTCACCCTCAGCGCGGACGGGTGACCATCAAGGCAGGATTGAGGGTGGCCTATGTGCCGCAGCTGGAGACAGTGAATTGGAACTTCCCGGTCACGGTCGCCGAGTGCGTGCTGATGAGCCGTCCACAAGGAATCCGGTGGCCCTGGGCGTCGGCAACGGAGCGGGTGGAGGTTCACGACACTCTCGACCGGCTCGGCATCGCCGACCTCGCCGGACGGCACATCCGTGAGCTGTCCGGTGGCCAACAGCAACGGATGTTTCTGGCTCGCGCGTTGCTTCGGCGACCGGAACTCATGCTGCTTGACGAACCCACGTCTGGGGTCGACGTCAAAACTCGCCATGAGGTTCTGCACCTCCTGGGGGAGCTCAACGACGGCGGGCTCTCCATCGTCCTGACCACCCACGACCTCAACGGTGTGGCCGCACACCTACCCCACTTGGTGGCACTGCGAACCAGAGTGATCGCCGCTGGCCATCCTGATGAGGTCATCTCGCCCGCGATACTGGAAGCCACCTTCGGGGCGAACATGGAGGTTTTGGCGCACGCCGGTATGCCCATCGTCGTGGAGGGGCACCACCGCCATGCGAGGCAGGCGTGAGTTCCATCTGGACTAGCTTCCTCGAGCCGTTCGCATACCAGTTTTTCGTCAAGGGGCTGCTCGTCGCCACCATGGCGGGTCTCCTCTGTGGCCTCCTCGGCGTCTACATCACGCTGCGGGGGATGAGCTATATCGGCCACGGGCTCTCGCACGCCGTGTTCGGCGGGTTCGCCGCCAGCAGCGTGATCAGCTTCAACTATTACCTCGGAGCGGGGATTTGGGGCATGGCCTCAGCGCTTGCCATCAACCGGGTATCTCGTTCCCGACGAATCGGCGCCGACGCCGCCATCGGCGTCATCACCACGGCCTCGTTCGCGCTCGGGATCGCTCTACTCAGTCTGTACGGCAACAAGGGTCCCAGTTTTGACGCCGCCCTGTTCGGCAGCATCATCGGGGTCGCCGACACCGATGTGTGGGTCGTGGCAGCCGTCACCGTCTTCACGGTGATCGTGGTCTTAGGGCGGTACCGGGCCCTACTGTTCTCGACCTTCGATCCAGACGTCGCCGACGTGTCCGGGGTGCGGGTCGCTCGAACCGACGCCCTCTTGATGCTCGTGCTCTCGCTGGCCATCCTCGCCACCTTGAACATCATCGGGGTTACTCTCGTGGCCGCCACCCTGGTGATCCCAGCTGTGGTTGCTCGGATGCTGACCGACTCGTTCAGCCGAATGCTGTGGCTCTCTGCCATCATCGGCGCCGTAGGTGGCTTCATCGGCATGAACCTCAGTTATCACCTTGACGTCCCAAGCGGCACCATGATCGTGCTTGTCGATGCAGCCGCGTTCTGCCTCGTGTTGATGGCGACCGGAGGCCGCGGATTGCGCGGCGCCGCGGGCCTGGACGAATACGTCGATGGACCACTGAGCCTGACGCCTCGGGCCACACCCAGCCAGATCGCACCCTGACTCTCAGAGCCCTCCCCCCAATTCCGGTGGGGAGTGGGGGCTCAGACTCTCGGCGGTGACGTGGTCGCTTGCCCGCCAGGCGCCGACCCGTGCAAGACTTGCCGACGCCATCGACTGCAGGAGGATACGTGGACTCGGCAACCCGAACACCTGACGAGATCTCGACTGAGATAGCGGAGACCCGCAACCGGTTAGCCGGCAGCATCGACCAGCTGGTTTATCGCACCAAGCCGAAGACGATCCTCGAGCGGCAGCTGGCGGCGACCAAGGCATCGTTCTTCGACGCCAACGGCGCCCTCCGCACGGACAAGATCGCCATCGTCGCCGGCGTCGTGGTGGGGATCGTCGCCTCCATCGTGGTCATCCGTAAGGTCGTTGGCTGAGCGATGCTCAGGTTGGCCAGCACGCTTGTGGCCGTGCGGCAGCTCTGAGATGGGAGTCCGAAATTGAGCCAAAAGTCACCGCGGCTCGACGAGAAACTTCCCATTCGGATGCTGCACGACCGCGTGCTCGTCTCGCTCGACGTGGAAGCGGGCGAGCGTCGTTCAAGCGCCGGGATCGTCATACCGGCCACGGCCCAGATGGGGCGGCGGCTGGCGTGGGCGCGGGTGGCAGGCGCTGGAGCCCACGTGCGTACCGTCGAGATAGGCGACCGGGTGCTCTTCGACCCCGAGGACAAAGCAGAGGTCGAAGTTCGAGGCCAGGCGTACGTCTTGCTGCGTGAGCGAGATCTCCACGCAGTTGCGTCCGAGCGGCTCGAGGACGGACAGACAGGCTTGTACCTCTAGACCTCTGCCTGCCGTGCCATCCACGCCTCGACGCCCTCGCTGGTGCGAGGCAGCGCTGCCGAGAGGTTGCGATAGCCGTCCTCGGTGACGAGGAGGTCGTCCTCGATCCGGATCCCGATACCTCTCAGCTCGGCTGGCACCAGCAGATCACTGGACTGGAGGTACAGACCCGGCTCGACGGTCAACACCATCCCGGCCTCGAGCTTGCCGTCGATGTATTGGTCGTTTCGGGCGGACGCGCAATCGTGCACATCAAGCCCGAGCATGTGACCCGTGCCGTGGAGGGTCC
>JACCZJ010000445.1 GCA_013696065.1 Nocardioidaceae bacterium | reverse complement strand
ATGCGGACCTTGCCGTCGGTGAGGCTTTGGCTGACCCCTGCGACGTCTGTGCTGAGAGTCAGCGGGTCATAACCCTGTGGCGTCTTGTCGCTGCCGCCATAGCCGCGCAAGTCCATCGCGCAGGCACGGTAACCGGCCTTGGCCAGAGCGGGCAGCTGATGGCGCCACGCCCACCAAAACTGGGGGAAGCCGTGAAGCATGAGCACCACGGGACCACTGCCCACCTCGACGACGTGGAATCGGGAGCCGTTGGCGGAGATGAAGCGGTGGGTCCAAGCCGCAGGAGATTGCAAAGCGTCGCGCGGAGCCGGGCCGGACAATCTATCCGCGCTTGAGGACCTGTTTGTTGCTCTTCATGGCGGCGATGGTTTGTTCGGGCGCATGCACCTGCTTGACCTTTTTGAATCCCACAAAGGCCAAGATTGCAGCCATCACAAGGTAGAGACCAAAGATGGTGAGGAAGGCCAGTGCCGGGTGGAAGCCGATCCACCACAGAAAGTATGCGAGCGAGATCGACAGCATGATGATGGCCAAGACCCCGACGAATGCTGCCGCGCCAAACAGGGCGGCACCGATGCCGCCGGCCTTGATGCTGAACTTCAGCTCGGACTTCGCCAGCTCGATCTCGTTGCGGACCAGCAAGGACACGTCCTTGGTGGTGTCGGCGATCAGGCGCCCGATGGTGGGGTCGTCATCCGGCAGGTTCGACGAGAGCGATGATCTGGTCGGGCCCCGGTACTCGGTCGCCATCTATAGGGTCCTCTCGGTTCGGCCGGCAACTGGTTTCGGCCGGCGACGCCCTTCGGGAGGAGTCGCGCGCGGCTGCCTAGCGATCAGTTCTGGGGAAACCCTACGGTGTCAGACCTGGTGAGGCGATCCGCGGTGCCGGTTGCGGCGCGTCGCCTCCCACGGTTCCGGCGTACGCCTGAGTCGCTCTGGCCGTTTCGTCGTATGCCTGAGTCGACTGTCACCGTTCCGGCGTACTCCTGCTCGGATTCGTTCGGATGATCGGTATCAGCGGGGGAACGGCGACTTCTGGCGCGATTTCGCGCATGCGAACGATTTCTGGCTACGGCTATCTGGTTCATAGGATGTGTCACATGCCGAAGGCCCACGGATCCAATCCAGCTGTGTTCAGCCGGGGGTCGTGGGTCGAGACCAGCCGGATCGCGCACATTCTGCGCAAGGAGACGTTAGGCGGGGCGCTGCTGCTCGTTGCCGCCGTGTTGGCTCTTATCTGGGCGAACTCTCCGTGGTCGCATACCTATGAGTCGCTGCGTCAGTTCCAGTTCGGCGCAGCGTGGCTGCACTTGGACCTGACGGTGTCAGAGTGGGCTGGTGACGGCCTCCTGGCCATCTTCTTTTTCGTCGCTGGGCTGGAGCTCAAGCGGGAGTTTGTCGCTGGTGATTTGCGCGACCCGCGCCGGGCGGCTGTCCCGGTGGCGGCCGCAGTCGGCGGAGTGGTGGTGCCGGCCGCGGTATACCTCCTGGTCAACCTGGGCACCGCCGGGGCCGCCAAGGGGTGGGCGATCCCCGCCGCCACTGACATCGCATTCGCCTTGGCTGTGCTCGCTGTCATCGGAGCCCACCTACCGGCCGCGCTGCGCACCTTCCTGCTTACTCTCGCTGTCGTTGACGACCTCTTGGCGATCACGATCATCGCCGCCTTTTACACCACCGACCTGGCCATCGGGACGCTGCTCCTGGCGGCTCTGCCGCTGGGCGCCTTTGCCGCCTTGGTGCAGCGACGCATCCGTTCTTGGTGGCTTCTGGTTCCACTAGCCCTGCTGACATGGGGGTTGGTACATGCCTCTGGTGTTCACGCCACCGTCGCCGGAGTGCTACTTGCCTTCACGGTCCCGGTGATCCGGAGCCGCCGCGCCGGTGGACCCGACGCCGGCCAAGGGCTGGCCGAGCATCTCGAACGCGCCTGGCGGCCGCTGTCAGCAGCGGTGGCCGTGCCCGTGTTCGCCTTCGTGTCCGCTGGCGTCACCATCGGCGGGCTGTCTGGGCTCGCGGCGTCGCTGACAGACAGCGTTGCTATCGGGGTGGTGGCGGCACTGGTTGTCGGCAAGGCCCTGGGGGTGTTCGGTGCCACCTATCTGACAGCTCGCTTCACCCGGGCCCACCTCGACACCGACCTGGCGTGGATTGACGTCGCGGGTCTAGCCATCCTGAGCGGCATCGGCTTCACCGTCTCCCTGCTGATCGGCGAGCTTGCCTTCGGCGAAAGCAGCACCAACGACTCCGTCAAGGTCGCCGTCCTCACCGGGTCGCTTCTGGCCGCACTGTTGGCCGCCGTGGTCTTGCGGTTGCGCAACCGGATCTATCGGCGCATCTGCCAAGAGGAAGCAGCCGACGCCGACCGCAACGCCATACCGGATGCCTGGGAGACACCACAGCGGTCAGGTGGATAGGCACCACACCCAGCGAATCGGTTTCGATTCCCGCCGCAATGGGGTAGGTTCACTTTTCGGAGCGCCGGGAAGCCTGGTCGGCAGTGAACACGATGCTGTCCTGACCGAGGAGTAACCGATGCGCGCACGAGATCTGGCTGAGCCCTTCCCGACGGTTTCCCTCGATGCCGACGCAATGGCGGCGGCGCAGACTATGGCGGCTGCACGATTGCCGGGGTTGATTGTCTGCGGCGATGACGGCCGCCCCTACACCGTGCTGCCCGGGTCACAAGTCCTCAACTTCATCATTCCGAAGTATGTGCAAGTCCAACCCGGGCTCGCCCGGGCCTTTGACGAGCGGGCCTCTGACGAACTCAGCATCAAGCTGGCGAACCACACCGTGCGCGACATGGTGCCCAAGCCAGCCGAGGCAGATGAGCTACCTGTGGTGGATGTGGACGCGACAGCCATCGAGGTGGCCGCAGTGATGGCGAGGATGCACAGTCCGGTCGCCGCGGTCATAGACGGAAATCGCGTGTTGGGCGCGATCACCGTCAGTCGGCTGCTCACCCACTTCCTGCCCGCATGACCGCTGCGGTCGTCGCCGTCTTCGTCGGCGCCTACGTGCTTATTGCCACGGAACGGATCCACCGTGTGGCAGCTGCCCTTGGCGGAGCGGCGCTCATGGTGTTGCTCGGTGTCGTCGATGCCCATGTCGCCTTCTTCAGCGAGGAGACCGGCGTCGACTGGAACGTCATCTTCCTGCTGCTCGGCATGATGATGATCGTCAGCGTGCTCAAGCAGACCGGCGTCTTCGACTTTCTGGCCATCTGGGCGGCGAAGAAGGTGCATGGCAGGCCGTTCGCGCTCATGGTGATGCTGGTCTCGATCACCGCGATCGCCTCGGCGTTGCTCGACAATGTGACCACCGTGTTGCTGATTGCGCCCGTGACGCTGTTGGTCTGCGATCGACTTGCGATTGCACCGGTCCCTTTCCTCATCGCCGAAGCGTTGGCGTCGAACATCGGGGGTATGGCGACCCTGGTGGGTGACCCGCCCAACATCATCATCGCCAGCCGGGCCGACCTGTCCTTCAACGACTTCCTCGTCAATCTCGCCCCGCTGGCCGTGATCTTGATGTTCGTCTTCGTCGGCCTGTGCCGCATCATGTTCCGGTCAGCCTTCACCTACGACGAAGCGCGTGCGGCCGACGTCATGGAGCTGGACGAACGCGAGGTGATCCGTGACCGCGGCCTTCTGATCCGCTCGTTGGTCGTGCTGGCTGCGGTGATGGCTGGTTTCATCGCCCATTCGGCGCTGCATGTCGAGCCATCGCTGGTCGCACTTCTCGGCGCCGGGGCTCTCGTCGCCGTGTCCAACCTCCAGCCCGAGGAATATCTCGAAGAGGTCGAGTGGCCGACATTGGTCTTCTTCATCGGCCTTTTCATAATGGTCGGTGCACTCGTGGAGGTTGGAGTGATCGAGAGCCTCGGTAAAACGGTCACGGAGGCGGTCGGTTCCCAGTACTTCCTGGCCTCCTCCGTCCTGCTGTGGGGGTCAGCGGTGCTGTCCGGCATCGTCGACAACATTCCCTATGTCGCAACGGTGTCTCCTCTCGTGCAGGGGCTCGTCAACAGCGCCGGTGCCGATACTCCGGAGGGTCTAGGGCTGTGGTGGGCGCTCGCCGCCGGAGCCGACTTGGGTGGAAACGCTACGGCTGTAGGAGCGAGTGCCAACGTGGTGATCATCGGCATCGCGGCTAGAAACGGCCACCCCATCTCGTTTTGGAACTTCACCAAGTACGGCTTGGTCGTCGCGGCGGTGACGATTGCGATCACATGGCCCTATCTCTGGCTGCGCTACTACGCGTTCGGCTAGAGCCGGCTACTCGTGGCTCAACCCGGCTACGCGTGACTCAAATATTCGGCCTCTGTGGACCTCCAAACCGGGCGCCGCCGGCGTCTGTATGAGTGACTTGGTGGTGAGGACAAGGGATGGAGGGGGCCCATGCAAGACAGCAGCGGGCCCGACTCGTTCGTGCAGTTCGTTCGTTCACGGTTTGCCGCCCTCTCGCACACTGCCTTCCTGCTGACCGGGGATCACCATCGCAGTGAGGATCTCCTCCAAACCGCCTTGTTCAAGGCGGCGCGGTCCTGGTCAAAGATCGAAGACAGCCCGGAGGCGTATGTCCGTCGGATTCTGTACAACGAGAACGTCTCTTGGTGGCGACGACGCCGTGTCAGTGAGGTGTCGCTCAGCGCGGCCGGAGATCGCGGGATACTTGACGCCGACATCGACTCTCGAATGGCGCTCATGCAGGCGCTAGCCAAGTTGACCGCGAAGCAGCGCACTGTGCTCGTGCTCCGCTTCTTCGAGGACTTGACCGAGGCCCAGACGGCTTCCGCTCTCGGCATCGGAGTCGGCACCGTCAAGTCGACAAGTCGCCAGGCGCTCGGTGCCCTCGGAGGATGGATATCCTCGGCGCTGCTGCTGAGTCCCGCTGTTGTCGCGCACGTCGCCGCCACAGACGCCATACCCGGCAACCCGAACCTTCGAACGC
>JACCZJ010000230.1 GCA_013696065.1 Nocardioidaceae bacterium | reverse complement strand
GGCCGTGTGCGCGCTCCTCTCGCCACCGCGACACGAGCAGCAGTGAGTAGTCGATCGCCACACCAAGCCCGATCAGCGCAATGAGGAACTGAACGATCACGCTCACGTCGCTGAAGGTGGTGAGCCCGAGCACGAGCATGAACGTCGTCAGGATGGACACGGCGGCGATGAGCATGGGAAGCAGTGCGAGGAACGAAGCGAATACGAAGATCAGCACAAGCAGCGCGCCAGCTGCGCCGGACAGCGTCTCGACCAGAACGCTCGGACCCTCGGTGTCCCCGCCTGCGGCGAGCAAGCCGTAAGACGTCAGACCGCCCTCGAACCCTTGGCCCGTGGCCGCCTTGTCAAGCGCGGGGTCGAGCTGCACCTCGATGTAGGGGCCGAAGGTGACTGGGATAGGAGCCTGGATGAGGGCGTACGTCGAGCGTCCGTCGTCAGTCACAAAGCCTGGATCGCCCGTGCTCGCGAAGTCGACAACACGCAACTGCACGTCGGGCACTGCCGCCACCGCAGTGGCGAAGACCTCGGCAACGGCGTCCTGGTTCTCCTCGACGGTCTGTCCTTCCGGCACCGTCAGGACGGCGACGTAGGTGTCGAAGGTGCTGACGCCGTAGCTCTCGATGAGCAGTTGCTCCGCATCGTCGCCTGGTTGACCGGGCAGCGAGAAGTCAAGCGATAGCCGATCACTGAGCTGACTGGCGGAGAACATTCCGCCGAGGAATAGCACCAGCCACACCGCGCTGACGATGCGACGGTGATGCATGACGAGCCGGGCTAGTCGCTCCACGATGACTCCTCGATGGGTGCGGTGACGCGAGAGGTGGGGGCGGTGGTGCTGAGGTCTACGTGCGCAAATCCCGTGCGGCGCCTCGCGGCTGTGTCGGCGCCGCGCTGCGTTGCGGCGCGATGTTGATGCATCCGCATCTCCCTAAACTCGTGGTCTCAAGCGAAGGTACTCAAAGATGAGATAATCGTCAATGTAGTTAATGATCAAAGTTATGAAACGATGGATGAACTCAGGGTAAAGCGCGAATCGTCGCTGGCACATGTGACGTGAGGAGGTGGAAGTGGACAGCTCGCCCTCGCCGGATCTCCAGCAGTTCACCGGCTACCTGCTGCGCCTCGCGTACGTGAAGTCCGCTGGCGCCGCACAGGAGTGCATCCCGGAAGACACTCACATTCGCGAGGTGGCGATCTTGTCGATCCTCGCGGAGCAAGGCGCCATGTCTCAGCGGGCCCTGAGTGAGGTAACCCACGTCAACAGATCTTTGATCGTCAAGCTCGTGGATGGGCTCGAAGCCAAGGGATGGGTCATTCGCGAACGCAATCCTCACGACCGGCGCTCCTACGCCCTGCAGCTGACCCGGGCTGGTGAGGAGGCGCTGGCAAACCTCAACGACGATGTCGACAAGGGCGAGGCAGAACTGAACGCGGCACTCACCGCTGACGAGGTCGACCGACTCAAGAGTCGGCTACGGGAGTTGCTCGTCGACGACCCTGCGCTCACGGTCACGTCCCTCACCGACCGAACCGGCTACCTGATCACGCACGCCCATCACACGTTGCGAGGATGGGCCGAGCGAGGTCTCGAGCCGCTCGGTCTGCATCCCCGGGACTTCGGCGTCTTGATGACAATCGCCCGAGACGAGCCCTGCTCGCAGGCACATCTTGCCGCAGCGCTAGGCGTCTCGTCACCGGCGGCGCTATGTTTCCTCGACCGCCTCGAGGCAGTCGGGTATGTGTCGCGCTCGCGCGATCCTGGAGATCGCCGCCTCCTCGCCCTGACGTTGACCGAGGCGGGACGGAGCTGCCTCGAGCGGGCGCGACATGCGGTCGCCGGTGTCCAGGAGCAGATCGCTGCCCGGCTGGGTCCGACTGGCGACGCGGATCTGCGGGCGCTTCTGTCCAAGCTATTGACCCGATAGCTCGTCGGGAACGGTGTCACCGCTCCCGCCCTGGCCCAGAGAGTAATGGGATCGGCGTAGGTATAAGCCATATTGAGGCGATTTTGAAGGAAACTTGAGTCCTGTGAACGCAACTATGTTGAAATCACTGTTTCTAACCGGTAGAACTTGCGGTAGGCCTGAGTCCACCGGACTCAACTTGGAACTTTTATCGAAGGGATGACCACCATGGCACGTGCGGTCGGAATTGACCTCGGTACGACGAACTCCGTCGTTGCCGTCCTCGAAGGTGGCGACCCCACCGTGGTCGCGAACGCGGAGGGCGCTCGGACCACCCCCTCAGTCGTGGCCTTTGCCAAGAACGGCGAAGTCCTTGTCGGAGAGGTAGCCAAGCGCCAAGCGGTCACCAACGTCGACCGCACCATCCGCTCGGTCAAGCGCCACATGGGCACTGATTGGTCGCACAAGATTGACGACAAGTCCTTCACCCCCCAGCAGATCTCGGCTTTCATCCTGCAAAAGCTCAAGCGTGACGCCGAGTCCTACCTGGGTGAGCCTGTCACCGACGCCGTGATCACTGTCCCGGCGTACTTCAACGACGCTCAGCGCCAGGCCACCAAGGAGGCAGGCGAGATCGCCGGCCTCAACGTACAGCGCATCGTCAACGAGCCCACCGCGGCGGCGCTCGCCTACGGGCTCGACAAGGAGACCGACCAGACGATTCTCGTCTTCGACCTCGGCGGCGGGACTTTCGACGTGTCGTTGCTCGAGATCGGCGAGGGCGTGGTCGAGGTCAAGGCCACGAGCGGTGACAACCACCTCGGCGGCGACGACTGGGATGCGCGCATCGTTGAGTGGATGGTCGACAAGTTCAAGAACGCCCATGGCACCAACCTCGGCGCGGACAAAATCGCCCGTCAGCGGCTCCAAGAGGCGGCCGAAAAGGCGAAGATCGAGCTGTCTTCGTCGTCTGAGACGACGATCCACCTGCCCTACATCACGTTGAGCGAGACCGGTCCCCTGCACTTTGAAGAAAAGCTGACGAGAGCCGAGTTCCAAAAGCTGACCACTGACCTACTCGAGCGCACCAAGAAGCCGTTCCAGCAGGTCATCAAGGACGCTAGCGTCAGCGTCGACCAGATCGACCACGTGATCATGGTGGGCGGTTCGACCCGGATGCCAGCAGTCACCGACGTCGTCAGGCAACTGACCGGTGGCAAGGAGCCCAACAAGGGCGTCAACCCCGACGAGGTCGTCGCTGTCGGGGCTGCCTTGCAGGCTGGTGTGCTCAAGGGTGAGGTCAAGGACGTCCTGCTGCTCGACGTCACGCCGTTGAGTCTCGGTATCGAGACAAAGGGCGGTGTGATGACCAAGCTGATCGAGCGCAACACCACCATCCCGACCAAGCGTTCCGAGGTCTTCAGCACGGCCGACGACAACCAGCCCTCGGTGATGATCCAGGTCTATCAGGGTGAGCGTGAGATGGCGGCGCACAACCAACTGCTCGGTAACTTCGAGCTGACCGGGCTCCCCCCGGCGCCACGCGGCATCCCGCAGATCGAGGTTACGTTCGACATCGACGCCAACGGCATCGTGCACGTGCACGCCAAGGATCGCGGCACCGGCCGCGAGCAGTCCATGACCATCACCGGTGGTTCGGCGCTCTCCAAGGCAGAGATCGACAAGATGATCTCCGACGCGGAGCAGTACGCGGAGGAGGACCGCCAGCGCAAGGAGGCCGTAGAGACGCGCAACCAGGCCGACTCGGCTGTCTACTCCACGGAAAAGTTCCTCAGTGAAAACTCCGACAAAATCCCTGCCGACGTCAAGACCGAAGTCGAGGTCGACATCGCGGAGGTCAAGAAGGCTCTCGAGGGCGATGACGTCAGCGCCATCTCGACTGCGGCCAGCAAGCTCGCGACCTCCAGCCAGAAGATGGGAGCGGCCATGTACGCCGCTTCGGAGGCCGAGGCCGCCAGCGCTGCCGGCTCCGCCACCACTGACGCGGACGCGGACGAGGGCATCGTCGAAGGAGAGATCGTCGACGAGCCAGCGGACGCTCCCGGTGCTGCTTCTGACACTGACACCGGGCCAACCGAAGGTGGTGAGAACAGGTGACCTATGAGCAGGGCGATTCGCCAGGGCCGGTGATCCGCGACAAGAGACGCTTCGATCCGGAGACGGGCGCGCTTCGGGAGCCGCAGGCGACTGCGGCTCGTGCCGCTGCCGCATCTGCTGCGTCCACCGCTGCGGGCGTGGCTGCCGACGGTGGTCCGCCACTTGACGCCGGTGCCGCCGACGCCGGGGTCGGTGCGGGCCGCGCAGACGGCACGGACGTGCGACCGGATGCCGAGGTGGCTCTCGCTGAACGCACCGCTGATCTACAA
>JACCZJ010000417.1 GCA_013696065.1 Nocardioidaceae bacterium | reverse complement strand
CTCAGAAGGTGTGCTCGTCGGCGGGGAACGCTCCCGACGCCACGTCGGCGGCGTAGTCGGTGGCGGCTTGCAGCAAGGTGGCGTGCAGATCGGCATACTGCTTGACGAACTTGGGGATCCGCCCGGTCCGCAACCCCGCCATGTCCTGCCACACCAGCACCTGCGCGTCGCAGTGAGGGCCCGCTCCGATCCCGATCGTCGGTATGTCGATCTGGCTCGTCACTTCGGCAGCCACCTCGCCAGGCACCATCTCCATCACGACCGCGAACGCACCAGCCGCCTGCAGCGCGAAGGCGTCGTCGAGTAGGCGCTGGCCGGTCTCGCCGCGTCCTTGTACGCGGTAGCCACCGAGGGCGTGCTCGGACTGCGGAGTAAACCCGACATGCGCCATCACCGGGATGCCGCTGCGCGTGAGCATCTCCACCTGCGGCACCATCTGGACACCACCTTCGAGCTTGATCGCATGAGCCCCCGCCTCCTTCATGAAGCGCACGGCCGTGTGGAACGCCTGTTCGGCAGAGACCTGGTAGGACCCGAAGGGCAGGTCGGCGACGACGAGCGCCCGGCTCACCGACTTGACGACCGCTTTGGTGAGCGGAATCAGTTCGTCAACCGTGACGGGCAACGACGATTCGTTCCCGTAGACGTTGTTGCTCGCCGAGTCGCCGACCAGCAAGACGGGGATGCCAGCCTGGTCAAAGATCTGAGCGGTGTACTGGTCATAGGCCGTGAGCATCGCCCACTTCTCGCCACGTTGCTTCATCTCTTGGAGGTGGCGGGTGCGGATCTTTTTGACGGGGGGGCCGCCGCCAGCCGTCGTGGGTGTGGCCGGTGGCGGCGTTTCGCCGTACGGCGCTGGCAACTCGCTCATCATTCACCCCATCCCATCGAGTACACCTCGAAAGAAGCGGCCATCGGCGTGCCGAGCCGCGTGCCGGCACCTCGCGCCATGCCCTCCAGGAACTCAGCAGGATCGAAGTCGCTCCATCCCAGCCCGTCGATGTAGGCCTGATGGGCTGCCAGCGAGGCAACACCAGCAGTGAACGTCTCGGTGGTGTCGACGCCATGACGCGCTTCCGGCGAACCATTCGCCCAGACCGCCCGCACGCCACCCCAGGGCTCCAGACCGTCAGTCAGTTGATCGGCGAAGATCCAACGGTTGCCTGCATCGCGTACGGCGTCCAGCACGGCTCGTCCGGTGGCGATGTGGTCTGCCTGGTTGAGTGAGACCCCGCCCCAACTGTCACGGAAGTTGCCGGTGATGGCGATGTCGGGCTGGAAGCGGCGCACCTCTCGGGCAATGGCGGCCCGCAACTGAACGCCGTACTCGATGACCCCGTCAGGGAAGCCCAGGAACTCGACGGTATCGACACCGACGATGCGAGCAGACTCGATCTGCTCGGCCTCGCGGACTCGCCGAGCCGCTTCGGGCGCGAGCGCATCGATGCCGGCCTCGCCGCTCGAGACCATGACGTAGCCGATGGTCTTGCCCTGTCCAGTCCAGCGGGCGATAGCGGCGGCGGCGCCGAACTCCAGGTCATCGGGGTGGGCCACCACGCAAAGCGCCCTCGACCAGGATTCATCCAATGGAGTCAAAGGCTCGATCTCGTCCATGGCTCCACTCTTGCAGAGATGGATCCAGTCGTTCCGTTGAGAGGCCAGTTACCGCCGCCTCGTTTCAGAGGGTTGGCCGTACGCCGGTTCCGTTGAGAGGCCAGTTACCGCCGGGATCGTCCAGGCGACAAGGCAGCCACTCATCCCTCAACGGAAGGTGGCTGCCCTCTCAACGGAAGGTGGCTGACCTCTCAACGGAAGGTGGCTGACCTCTCAACGGAAGGTAAGTGACCTCTCAACGGGGTGGGGGTTCGCGCCACCGGTGGGTGATGGGGACTCGCCGGTCGCGGCCGAAGTTGCGCCGGGAGATCTTGGGCCCGGTCGGGAACTGGCGCCGCTTGTACTCCGCCTTGTCGACCAGCGCGATCACGCGGGCCACCAGGTCGGCGTCGAAGCCCTCGGCGAGCAGCTGCGCGGAGCCGAGGTCGCGTTCGACGTACGCGTCGAGCACGGCATCGAGCAGCTCGTACGGCGGCAGCGAGTCGGAGTCGAGCTGGCCAGGTCGAAGCTCAGCAGACGGTGGCTTGGTGATGACACCTTCGGGTATGGGCGGTTGGTCGCCACGACGCAGCGCCTCGGCGTTGCGCCAGGCCGCCAGCTGCCACACCAAGGTCTTGGGCACATCCTTGATCGGCGCGTAGCCACCCACGGCGTCGCCATAGATCGTGGAGTACCCCGTGGCCAGTTCGCTCTTGTTGCCGCAGGCCAGCACCAGGTGTCCGTGCTGGTTGGACAACGCCATCCACACCACGGCTCGAACCCGCGCCTGCAGGTTCTCCGCAGCAAGCCCGTCGATCTTCACCGCCTGATGGAACGCATCCACCATCGGCGCGATAGCCACGATGTCGAACTGCAGGCCTGTACGCCGGGCCAGCTCGGCAGCATCGGACATCGAATGGTCGCTCGACCACACGCTGGGGTTGGAGACGCCGAAGACGTTGGAGGCACCAAGCGCGTCCACGGCGATAGCTCCGACCAGCGTCGAATCGATGCCGCCCGACAAGCCCATCAGCACAGTGCCGAAGCCGTTCTTGGCCACGTAGTCGCGAAGCCCGACGACCAGTGCGGTGTAAATCTCCGCGAGGTCGTCCAGACGCACTGCCGAATGAATGGCGGCCGTTTCATAGGAGGCGACCGGATCGCTTGAGATGACCGTGCGCTCGACTCGGAGCCCGAAGAAACGAGCGTCCGGATCGGGCATCGGCGCCGTCGCCGGCGGCAGCTGTAGGTCGACGACGAGGACCTCCGGGGAGAACTGCGCAGCGCGTGCCACCAGGTCGCCATTCGCGTCCACGACGAGGGAATCCCCGTCGAAGACCAGCTCGTCTTGGCCACCCACGAGGTTGACGTAGGCCAGTGCGCACGCACCCTCTCTCGCGCGCCGGGCGCACAGCTCCAGCCGCAGGTCGTCTTTGTTGCGTTCGTACGGCGATCCGTTCGGGACTACCAGCAACGCCGCCTCAGCCGCATCGGCGGCAGCCGACGGACCGTCTTGCCACAGGTCCTCGCAGATCGCGATCGCCACGTCGATGCCGTGCACCTGGATCACGTTGAGGGTGTCGCCAGGGACGAAGTTGCGCATCTCGTCACCGACGCCGTAGTTCCACAAGTGGTGCTTGAACTGTCGCGCTACGGTCTGGCCGCCATGGAGGACGGCCACGGCGTTGCGTGGCTGGTTCTTGGGAGCGCCGGATCGCGGCTGGGAGCCGACATCGCCATCGAGGTAACCGACCACGGCGACGACCTCGCCGAGCCCGTCATCGAGAAGAGTGGCGGCGAGCTGCGTGATCGCCGTACGAGAAGCCTCGATGAGTGAGGCGCGCAAGGCGAGATCTTCGAGCGGATAGCCCGTCAGCGCCATCTCGGGCAGCACGACGAGGTGTGCACCTAGGTCAGCCGCCTCCCGTACCGCCGCTGCGATCATCGCCGCGTTGCCAGCCAGATCCCCCACGGCAGGGTTGATTTGGGCGAGAGCTAGACGGAGCTGAGGCACGGACCGAGCCTAGTGGCGGCTGCGGCGTTCGACGATGCGCCAGGTTGTTCGAGGGGGGTTAACCCGCCTGAAACACAAGCGCGGCAGGATGAGGGCATGGGTAAGCAAGAGGACTTTGTCCTGCGGGCGCTCGAAGAGCGCGATGTCAGATTCGTGCGGTTGTGGTTCACCGATGTGTTGGGGGCACTCAAGTCGGTGGCGGTGGCCCCGGCCGAGCTCGAGTCGGCCTTCTCGGAGGGCATCGGCTTCGACGGCTCTGCCATCGAGGGTTTTGCCCGGGTCTATGAGGCCGACATGCTCACCAAGCCTGACCCGTCGACCTTCCAGGTCCTGCCGTGGCGTGGCGAGCGCCCAGCCACGGCACGCATGTTCTGCGACATCGTTATGCCCGACGGCTCGCCGTCATACGCCGATCCGCGCTTCGTCCTCAAACGCACTCTCAGCAAAGCCGCCGACCAGGGCTTCACGTTCTACACCCATCCCGAAGTCGAGTTCTATCTGTTTAAGGACCGTCCTGCGAGCGGCCAAGCGCCCGAACCTGTCGACCAGAGTGGCTATTTTGACCACACCTCGCTCAGCGTCGCTCACGACTTCCGGCGCGAGGCGATCACGATGCTCGAGGCGATGGGCATCTCGGTCGAGTTCAGCCATCATGAGGGCGGGCCGGGCCAGCAGGAGATTGACCTGCGATATGCCGATGCTCTGAGCACAGCCGACAACCTGATGACCTTCCGGGTGATCGTCAAGGAGGTGGCGCTCACGCAAGGCGTGTTCGCGTCGTTCATGCCTAAGCCGTTCACCGAGTTTCCAGGCTCTGGCATGCACACACATCTGTCCCTCTTCGAGGGAGATCGCAACGTCTTCTTCGAGTCCGGCGCCGACTATCACCTCTCGAAGACGGGGCGCGCATTCATCGCGGGCCTGCTCGAGCACGCGGGAGAGATCACGGCCGTCACCAACCAATGGGTCAATTCGTACAAGCGGCTGGCTGGCGGGGGAGAGGCGCCGGCCTACGTCTGTTGGGGTCACAACAACCGCTCGGCTCTGGTCCGCGTCCCGATGTACAAGCCGACCAAGAGCCAGTCGACGCGAGTCGAGCTGCGATCCATCGACAGCGGAGCCAACCCCTACCTCGCCTTCGCGGTCATGCTGGCGGCGGGCATGAAGGGGATCGAGGAGGGCTACGAGCTGCCCGAAGGCGCGGAGGACGACGTCTGGAGCCTGACTGAGCCGGAGCGACGAGCCATGGGCATCGCGCCTCTGCCGCAGAACCTTCACGACGCTATCAGCGTCATGGAGCGGTCAGAGCTCGTCGCCGAGACCTTGGGCGAGCACGTCTTCGACTTCTTCCTCCGCAACAAGAAGGCGGAGTGGGACGAGTACAGCAAGCAGGTGACCGATTTCGAGCGGGCGCGGATGCTGCCTGTCATGTGACCTCTGCGGCGGCGTTGCTGCCTGCCGCGTTGGCAAACCTTGACACAGACCCGCGAGTAACCTCGATGTCGTGAGCGCCCCACGACTGTTGATCATCCAGCACGAAGACGATTGCCCCCCTGAATGGTTCGGAGAGTGGTTTCGCCAAGCCGGCTTGGCTTTTGACGTCATCATGGGCCATCGAGGAGATCTGGTCCCCGACACCCTCACCGGGTATGACGGATTGGTCGTACTGGGCGGTGAGATGGGGGCGTATGACGATAAAAGGCACCCGTGGCTCACGCCCACCAAGCAGCTCATCGCCACCGTCGTCGAGGCCGGCCAGTGCTTCTTGGGCATCTGCCTGGGCCACCAGCTCGCTACGGTCGCCCTCGGTGGCCAGGTGATCGTCAACCCCGCCGGGCAGGCCAAAGGGCTCACCGAGGTCGTGCTGACCGACGCGGGTCGAGCCGACTCCGTCATACAATCGATCCGAGACGGGGCGCAGAGCATCCAGTGGAACAGTGACATCGCGGCTTCGCTGCCGGCTGGCACCGTCGCACTCGCCACAGCTCCGGACGGAACGGTCCAGGCTGCTCGCTTCGGCGCTCGTGCTTGGGGTGTGCAGTTCCACCCCGAAACGTCGCCGCGCGTCTTTGCGAGCTGGGGCCACGGTGCGACCGACGCGGTGCGAGAGGCCAATACGACAGCACTGCGCCAGATCGAGGCGGCTGAGTCTGCTCTGCGGGCGGACTGGGAGCCGGTCGCGCGCCGGTTCGCCGAAGTCGTCCGTCAAGCCGCGGCGGACTCCCAGCTCGCTGCCTCGTGAGCGCCAGAGCCCCTCGCGGCCAGGGCGGCATGGCTCGTCTGGGTTTCGCCGACAGTGATGCCGCCAGCCGGGGTTGGTTGGCGGTCGCATCGACGGACATCGAGCTGCTGTACATCACCGCTCTAGCCGCAGACCCCGATCAGGCTTTGCGTTCGCTGGCTCGGCTCGTCACGGCACAGAACCCGTCCCAGGCAGCTGGGCTGGTCGCCGCCTTGGAGAACAGTCCGGAGTTCGCGCGGCGCCTCACGCTGGTGCTTGGAGCCAGCGCAGCCCTCGGTGACCACTTGGTGTCGCACCCCGAGGAATGGCGCCAGCTCGAGGACTTGAACCTGATGAGTGTCCGGCCAACCGCTGCCGGAATCACCGCCGAACTCACGTCAGCCCAGGACCGCGACGAGCTGCGGCTCATCTATCGACGCCTGCTGCTCCGGCTCGCGGCTCGAGACCTGAGCCTCGCCTTGCGAGTAGATGACGTGGCGGCGGAGCTGGCTGATCTCGCATCGGGTGCGATCGAGGCCGCCCTGTTGCTGGCGCGCCACGAGGTCGGGACGTCAGCCGATTCGTGCCGAGTCAGCGTGATCGGCATGGGCAAGTGCGGCGCTCAGGAGCTCAACTACGTCAGTGACGTCGACGTCATCTTCGTTGCCGAGGTCGCCGAGGGGTTCGCGGAGACGGCGGCTCTCAAGGCCGCCACCTCGGTCGCATCGGCCATGATGCGCATCTGTTCCGACCACACCAGCGAGGGCACGTTGTGGCCTGTCGACGCGGGGCTTCGACCCGAGGGCAAGTCTGGGCCGTTAGTGCGCACCATCAAAAGCCACGCCTCCTACTACGACCGTTGGGCCAAGACGTGGGAGTTTCAGGCGCTGCTCAAAGCCCGTCCCATCGCCGGCGACCGTGAGCTGGGACAGCGGTATATGGAGGTGATCTCGCCCCTGGTTTGGTCGGCCGCCGACCGGGTGGATTTCGTCACCGACGTGCAGGCGATGCGCAGACGCGTGATATCGCAAATTCCAACCGGGGAGGTGGCCCGTCAACTCAAGCTGGGCCCAGGGGGACTGCGAGACATCGAGTTCGCCGTCCAGCTGCTGCAACTCGTGCACGGGCGGTCCGACACCAGCCTGCGTTCGCCGCACACCTTGCAGGCCCTCGAAGCCCTCACACAAGGCGGCTACATCGGCCGCGATGACGGGGCCGCTCTCAGCGGCGCGTACCGGTTCCTGCGCACCCTCGAACATCGCCTGCAGCTGAGTCAGCTTCGGCGGACGCACATCATGCCGGCCAACCCCGACGCCTTACGGGTGCTCGGCCGCTCGATCGGCCTGACCACCAGCCCCGTCGAATCGCTCGACAAACAGTGGCGGCAACACTCCAACGAAGTCCGCCGACTCCACGAGAAGCTTTTCTACCGACCGCTGCTCGAAGCGGTGGCGGCCGTTCCCAGCGGCGAGATACGGCTGACGACGAAGGCAGCACGTCAGCGACTGGAGGCGTTGGGGTACGTCGACCCAGTGGCTGCCCTGCGTCACCTCGAGTCGTTGACGTTGGGCGTGTCCCGGCGGGCCGCCATCCAACGGACGCTGCTGCCCGCCATGCTGGGGTGGTTCGCCCATGCTCCCAACCCTGATGCCGGCCTGCTCGGCTTCCGCCAGCTCAGTGACGCGCTCGGCTCGACCCCCTGGTATCTGCGGATGTTGCGAGATGAGGGCGCGTCTGCTCAGCGGCTGGCTCAGCTGTTGGCCACGAGCCGCTATGCCACCGATCTGTTGATGCGTGCGCCAGACGCGACCGGCTTGCTCGCCCACGATCAAGACCTGCTGCCGCGCACAGCTGACGCACTGGTTCACGAGGCGCGCTCGGCCGCCGCACGATATAGCGATCCCGCTGAGGCGATCGGTGTCGTGCGCGCCCTTCGTAGGCGTGAGCTGCTGCGGGTGGCGGCTGCCGATGTATTCGGGCTGATCGACATACAGGCTGTCGGGGCGGCGCTCAGCGATATCGCGCGAGCCACTCTCGAAGGGGGACTGGCTGCGGCTCAGGCTTCTGCGTTCCCGAGTCGTGACGACCCGCTGCCGACACGTCTCGCGATCATCGCCATGGGCC
>JACCZJ010000405.1 GCA_013696065.1 Nocardioidaceae bacterium | reverse complement strand
GCTCATAATCGATGTCGATTCCGTCGAAGCCGTGGTTGCGAACAAGCGCCCGAATGTGGCCAATATGTTGTGCCCGCCGCGTAGGGTCCGCGAGGATGGCCGCGATTTCCGCTCGGTCCCCGGTCTTGTTGCGGTAGTTCGCGAGGGCCGGCACAATCAACGCCCCGCTTGCACGGAGTTGGCGCGCGCGCCTGGCGAGTCGTCAACCTCGCCCGGCTCTTGGACAACGATTGTGCCGTCGGATGCCAGCGTGTACCAAGACGGGGAGACTTCGGTGATTGCCGCACCCGCGCCCTTGATGGACCGCACGGCGCGCAATTGGTCCCAATAGGCGACGTATCCGATGGATCCTTTTGTGACAACGCGTGCTGGCGAGTCGGAGTAAATGTCAACGTCCGACTGCTGCACTCCTGTCGACAACTGCTGAGCGCCCGGTGCGATAAGCATTCCGCCACCAACGCCGCGGCGCTGAGCGTGGATGACTTCTCCGACGACGGTACTGGCGAGATCGCAGCATCGCTCGGATGCACCGTTCTGCGCCCGCCCGCGAATACTGGCTCCAAGGCCGGAGCCCAAAACTTCGCTTGACCACGTCTGGACCGCCTTCATCATGATCTTGGACGCGGATACGACGCTAGCCCCCGACGCGATAGAAAATACTGCCGGCGTTCGAGGATCGGGAGGTCGCGGCGGCGTGCGGATTTGTCATTCCGCGCCACGTGCACTCGGTATGGGAGCGAGGCCGCTACGTGGAATACCTTTTCGCCTTCTCGTTTCACAAACAAGTCCAAGACTTTTTCGGACGTCCGACCATCTCGTCAGGGTGCTTCTCGGTGTATCGATGCGCGCCGCTACGGCGAGCCGGTGGGTGGGGACAACGCACCATGGCCGAAGACATGGACCTGACCTGGACCATGTACGAGCTTGGGTACCGAGTGCGGTTCGTTCCCGAAGCGGTGAGCTATCCCGTGGAGCCCCACGACCTGGCGTTCCTGCGCAAGCAGCTGACCCGCTGCTCGCATGCGTTCATCCAGAACGTCCGCGTCCACTGGCGAGGAATCGTGCCGATGCCATACCTGTTTTCTGCGGTCGCCGTCGCCTTGAGCGACGCCGTCCTGGCATCGCTGGTGTTCCTCGTGGCCCTGCCGCTCCTTGCAGCCATCGTGTCTCCTGTGTTCCTGGTGGGCTACGTCGTGGATGCACCAGTCATCGCGATCCCCGTGCTGATGGCAGCTTGGCGTCGTCGGGAGTTGGGAAAGGCCATGGCCAGCCTGCCCGCCTTCTTCGTGCTGCGGCTCGTCTATGGCTACCTGCTGCTCAAGGCGCTCGCACTCGAGCTTGTGCTGCGTCGGCCGCTGACCACGTAATGAGAAGGGGCACTGATGGGGGCAGGTATTCCGGGCACTGGAATGGCGACGCTGTTCTACATTCTCTCGGTTCTTGTTATGCCACTGACTGAGATGGTCCGAACGGTGCGAGGGCAGAGCAGTTGGAACCGCTGGGGTCTGATCGTCCGGCACTATGTTTTGGCGCTCGCCATGACGGCGGCCGTGTACGCCACTTTCCGGTACCTCCCCGGCGCACTGCTGCCACCCGATGCCACGATCGGTGGCGTGTCGGCCTTGGCCTTCACCGTCTTGTTGTTCGTGGCCTACCTCATCGCTGCGAATCTCCTCGCCGCTCTGTGGCAGGGTCAGCTGGAAGTTCCGACCTCGAAGGCGTTCCCCGAACGGAGGAAGGTTGTCCGCTCTGAGGAACGGGCACCAAGTTCTCACCCGGATCGCAGGGCTGAGCCTCCTCGCCGGACCGCCGACGCACCTCCCTCGACGATCGCGGTTTCTGGCACCCGGCCCCTCCCCCTGGGTGCTCCTCTGACAGTCACACCGCTCTCCCTATCGACGAGCCGGACGGTCGCAGAGGATGCGTCAGGGTTGTTCTGAATCCTTGGAGTCTGGGGCGATGATGTATCCGTTGCCGCCCAATCTCTTCACTTCATACATCGCCCAATCCGCCCTGTGGATGGCCTGCGCCGGTTCGGTGAGCGCTCCGAGGGCAGCAATGCCGATACTCACGGTGAGCGCTACGGAGGTGCCGTTGACAATGAACGGTTCGGCTACGGTCTCTGTCAGCCGACGTGCAAAAGCCTCGATTTTTGCCAGGGGCGCCACGACCACGAACTCATCGCCGCCGAGGCGGGCCACGACACCCTCGTCACCGACGGCTCCACCCAGCCGGTGCGCCACAGCCGTAAGTGCCCGGTCGCCGAAATAGTGACCAAACCTGTCGTTCACCGATTTGAATCCGTCGAGATCGCAGAAGAGCACGCATGTTTGCGCGCCGCCCTCACCGCTCGCCTGGATCTGATGCAGATGCTGATACAGCGCCCGGCGGTTGGCCAGCCCGGTCAGGCTGTCATGCAAGGCGTCCCGGGCCAGCGTTTTCAGCAGCGCCCTGCGCTGACCGATGTCCTGCACCTGGCTGATCGCAGAGACTGGGTGCCCGTTGGCATCTTCGATCACCGACGTGGTGACGCACACCCATACCGAGCCCCCGTCGGCGTGCTGGTATCTCTTCTCCACCTCGAATACGCGCTGATCTGTGGTGACAGCCTTCTCGATGTTGACCAGATCGGTGTCGCGGTCATCCGGATGAGTGAGGTCAGCCGTGGACATCGTCTTGAGTTCCTTCTCGGTGTAGCCGACCAGATGGCAGAAGGCAGTGTTGGCGCGCAAGTAGCGGCTGCTCTCGTTCGCCTTCAGGCTCAGCACTGCCATCCCGATCCCGGCGTTCTCGAACTCCAGCCGGAATGCTTGTTCGTTCTCGATCAGCTGGTCCATCAGCTGGGCACGGTAGATCGCGATGCCGGCATGTGCGGCGTACATCTGCAAGATCTCGCGCTGAAATGGTCCAGGGCGCCGACGATCGTGTGGGAG
>JACCZJ010000224.1 GCA_013696065.1 Nocardioidaceae bacterium | reverse complement strand
GGCCGAAGCTGGTGTGAAGGAGATTTGGGCCAAGGCAATCACTCACAAACACGGCTTGATTCTGGAACGGGTGGGTGCCCACCACGTCGTCTACCCGGAGTTTGCGATGGGCGAGCGGGTTGCTCACATGTTGGCGAGCAGCATGATCGACTACATCGAATTCGACGACGGATTCTCCCTGGCGCGTACCTTCGCGCCGGCGATGACCTGGGACAAGGCCCTTGGCGAGTCGAGTCCCCGCACCCACTATGGCGTCACCGTCGTCGGAGTCAAGCGCGTCGGCTCGGACTTCACCTACGCCAGGCCGGAAACCGTGGTGCATCGCGGTGATGAGCTGATCGTCTCAGGACCCACCGGCAAGGTTGAGAGTTTTTGCGCCCTGAAATGAGGTGGCCATCGTTCACTTGTCCCCAGCTGGGACCGTCATAGCAGCCCCAGTTGCGGACAAGTCGGGGCAGTGGCGGAGTGTCGACCTCAGAGCATGCCCACGGAGGCGATGCGGATGACGGCTTCACCGGTGGAATCTGAGGCGGCCAGATCGACTTCGGCGTTGACGCCCCAGTCGTGATGGCCGGCCGGGTCATGCAGGATCTGGCGCACTTGCCATCGGGCGCCTGGCTGCCGACCCGGCTCGTCGTCATGCTCGGGATTGATGTCGACCATCAGCAGCGCCGGGCCGCGTGCGTCAGCGTCGGTGAGCAGCACCTCGTGCTCGTCCCAGTACGGCGACATGGCGTGCTGCCATGCCTCAGCGTCCCAGCCGGATTCGCCGTCCAAGTCACCCAGCGCTGCCCAGTCCCGCCGGGCGGCCAACTCGACTCGGCGGAACAGCGCGTTGCGCACAAGCACCCGAAACGCGCGCGCGTTGGCCGTCACGGGTCGCACTGGGGCGTCGATCAACATGCTCGCCGAAGCTGCCAGCGCAGCAGCGACAGACGCCGCATCCTCACCGGCAGCCAACTTTTCCCACTCGTCGAGCAGCGACGAGTCGACCTGACGCACCAGCTCACCGAGCCACGCGACGAGATCGTCGAGCTCGTCGGTCCGGGCGGCGCCGGGCACGGTGCGTCGCAACGCCCGATAGCAGTCGGTCAGGTAGCGCAACAGCAGGCCCTCGGACCTGGCCAGCCCGTAGAAGTTGACGTACTCCACGAACGTCATGGCGCGCTCGTACATGTCCCGCACCACCGACTTGGGCCGCAGCTCGTGATCGGCCACCCACGGATGCCCCTTGCGATAGGACTCGTAGGCGACTTCGAGCAGCTCGGCCAGCGGACGGGGCGCCGTCACCTCGTCGAGCAGCTCGATGCGCTCGTCGTATTCAATGCCCTCAGACTTCATGGCGGCGACCGCCTCGCCGCGGGCTTTGTTGAGCTGCGCCCCCATCACCTGTCGAGGGTCCTCGAGCGTCGACTCGATCACCGACACGACGTCGAGGGCGTAGGTCGAATCGTCCTTGTCGAGCAGCGCGAGCGACGCCATGGCGAAGGCGGAGAGCGGTTGGTCGAGGGCGAAGTTGCTCTGCAAGTCGACGGTGAGGCGCACTCCGCGGCCGTCCGGGTCGGGCTCGACCAGCCGCTCGATGACGCCGCCGGCGAGGAGGGCTCGGCTGATCCCGATCGCATGCCGGATGTGGGTGCGCTGGGCGGCAGGCTCCTCATGGTTGTCGGTGAGCAACCGCCGCATGTGGGCGAAAGGGTCACCCGGTCTGGCGATGACGTTGAGCAGCATCGAGTGGCTGACGGCGAAACTCGATGTGAGTGGCTCCGGCTCAGCCGCAACCAGCCGCTCGAAGGTCCTCTCGCCCCAGTTGACGAACCCCTCCGGAGCCTTCTTGCGCTGCACCCGCCGCAGCTTCTTGGGGTCGTCGCCTGCTCGCTTGACCAGCCGGGCGTTCTCGACCTCGTGGTCGGGAGCCTGGACGACGATCGAGCCGACCGTGTCATAGCCGGCGCGGCCCGCCCTGCCCGCTATCTGGTGGAACTCGCGAGCGCGGAGGTGTCGGGATCGTTGGCCGTCGTACTTGGTGAGGCCGGTGAGCACGACGGTTCGGATGGGGACGTTGATGCCGACGCCGAGGGTGTCGGTGCCGCAGATGACCTTGAGCGGCCCGGCCTGGGCCAGGCGTTCCACGAGCCGGCGGTACTTCGGGAG
>JACCZJ010000373.1 GCA_013696065.1 Nocardioidaceae bacterium | reverse complement strand
TCCTCGAGGTGGCTGTCCACCGCAGCGCGTGGCAGGTCGTCGTACACCCACTGCCTCATCTCGTACGCCGGTACGACGCGCAGCGTCACCCGCGTCACCACCCCGAGGGCACCCAGCGCCAAGACGGCGCCGCAGAACGAGTCTCCGTCGTCCTCCAGGCTGATCTCCGCAAGGTCTCCGCGCGCGGTGACAAGCTGGAGCGCCACGACATCGGAAGCCAGGTTGCCGACGGTGTTGCCCGAGCCGTGTGTCCCGGTGGCGATAGCGCCCGCCACAGAGATGTGCGGCAGCGACCCGAGGCCGCGCAAGGCGTAGCCGGCGGCGTCGAGGCGGCCCGCCAGCTCGCCGTACCGCATCCCGGCGCTCACCGTGACCGTGGAACGGACTGGATCCAGCGAGCACACCTGGGGCAAGGCGTGAACGGAGACGTGATCGCCCGTGGTGTCCGCGATGCGGTTGAAGGAATGGCCGGTGCCGAGCGGACGAATACTGCGGCCGACGCGGACGAGCCCTTGAAGGGACTCGATCGAAGTAGGCGAATGAACCTGCTGGGCCTTGAACGCGATATTGCCAGCCCAGTTCGTCGGTCGACGAGTCATGCAGTCGACTGGGTCGCGTGCGGGTAGTCCGGCGAGCGATCCTGGAACGAGAGGATGCTCGCGTTGACGATGTGACCGGCGCGTATCTCGATGGCACGCCGGATCGTCTCGTCTTGATCCCACGCCGCTGGACCTTCCATCACCGTCCTCAGGAAAGGCATCAACGCCTCACTGATCTCCCATGTCGCTGAGTCCCAGAGGTAGGAAGGGCTGTGGTCCACGGCGTAATAGCCGATATGGTTCCCGACCTCGAACATCGGCTCTGCGAATGTCGTGGGCCGAGCCCAGGTGAATCCCATGCCTTCGTCGCACGACACGTCGACAATCAGGCTGCCAGGCCGGAACGCGTCCAGGTCCTCAGCCCGCAAGAAGATCAGTGGCGCATTGGGATCCTGCAGAGTGCAGTTGACGACGATGTCGCTTTCGGCGAGGAACGGCGCGAGCGGCACCCGACCGCGATCGGTGATCACGTGGCTGAGGAAGGTGTCGTCATGATCCAACTGGACGATTCGCACGGAGTGGATCGGGGAGCCGACCGCGGCCACACCGCGATTGGTGAGGACCCGCACATCGTGAACGCCATGGGCGTTGAGTGCGGTGACGGCGCCTCGTGCGGTGGCACCGAACCCGATGACGACGGCGCTCAGGGCGCGCCCATAGTCGCCCGTGGAGCCGGTCAGCTGGAGCGTATGCAGCACCGAGCAGTAGCCGGCCAGCTCGTTGTTCTTGTGGAACACATGCAGGCCAAATCCGCTATCGCTCGCCCAATGGTTCATCGATTCGAAGGCGATCAGCGTGAAGTGCCGGTCGATGGCGAACTGGGTGACCCCACGATCTTGGACGCAGTGTGGCCACCCCCAGACGACACGACCGTCAGGTATCTCGGCCAGGTCGCTTAGCTGAGGCTTCGGCAGCAAGATGATGTCGCAGGCGGCGATCAGCTGCTCGCGTGAGCAGATTCGGCCGACCAGCTTTTTTAGTTGACGGTCGGAGACACCGAACCGTTCGCCGTATCCGTCTTCGAGGATCAAGCGGTCTCGCAGGTCCGCATCGATGCGCTCGAAATGCATCGGATGGATCGGAAGCCTGCGTTCGTCCTGCTTGCGTGACCCGGCCAGGACGCCGAGGCTCATCAGATCCACGGGCCGTCAGCTCCGGTTCTCTCGGGGAGCCGAGGTGGCTCCGTCTCGTCGAGAATACGGGAACGACGACCGTCACCCCGCCCGGCTGGACCTTGCCGATGGCGGGCATGCCCCAGGGGACGCCGCGCCCGGCGGCGGCGCCTAGCTCACGAAGACAAAAATCTCGCAGTTGGCGCGGATGGCGTCGTCGTTATTGCGGTCCAGATAGACCGTGTCACTACCTCCGCCACAGTTGACGATGTCACGACCGTTGTTCTCCCCGAACGTCGAAAGCACCACGGTGTCGTCGCCACCTCTGGCGAACATCAGGTCTGCGCCCTTGCCGCCTTCGAGGATGTCAAAGCCCCCCCCGCCGTGGAGCGCGTCTTGGCCCCGCCGGCCGAACAGCGTGTCATGCCC
>JACCZJ010000353.1 GCA_013696065.1 Nocardioidaceae bacterium | reverse complement strand
CGGATGGGCTGCGGGAGGTGATTCGAGCAGGGCTGTTTCCTGATGGACGCCCGCGACTCTTGGAAGAGCTGTCCACGCCCCTGGGTCGCTCCGGATTCGTCTGCCTGCCAACCTTCGCCGATGAGCTACCGGCGCGCGGTGGCGCGCTGAGGCGTGACGCTGCCGAGGCGGTCGAGTTCGCTGCGAGTCTCGGGGCGCGGTGTGTGTCCCTGGCCGGCATGATCCCGGCGCATACGGCGTACGGCTTCGACGTTGTGCGAGCGCTCGGGTCCCCTGCGGCTCGGGTGACGACCGGTCATGCCGCAACGGCGGCCTCGGTGGTGAAAACGACGATGGCCGCCATGGCACAGGCACGTCGTGACATCAGCGAATGCGCCGTGGCAGTTGTGGGTCTCGGGTCCATTGGGAGGTCGTCGCTGGAGTTGTTGCTCGCCCTTGAGGTCGGCCCGCCTAAGCGGTTGGTTCTTTGTGACGTGCCTAGCCGCTTGCGGCACCTAGCGCAATTCGCCGCTGACTTGAGCGCCCGCGGCTATATCGGTGAGATCGCTATCTGCGGCTCGGAGCCGTCGCTGCCCATGCAAGCGTACGAAGCGGACTTGATGATCGCCGCCAATAGCGCCGACGGGGTGATTCTCAACATCGAGCGGTTGCGACCGGGGACGATCGTGGTCGACGACTCCTTCCCGCACTGCTTCGACGCCGGCGCCGCCATTCGTCGGATGGAGCGCCAGGGGGATGTCTTGGTTGTCGGAGGCGGCTTGCTGACGTGCGGACCATCAGAACAAAAGCCGGCAGATGACCTTGTGATGCTCGCCGATGCGGAGCAGTTCTTGGGCCTTCGTCTCCGGGATACGATCGCGTCGTGTCAGCTCGAGTCGCTCCTGCAAGCCGTTCGGCCTGACCTGCCGGTGGTGCACGGGCTCGTCGACATTCCGCTCGCCCTTGCCTATTGGGAGGCGCTGGCGGTGGCGGGGGTTGAAGCCGCTCCGCTGCATCTCCTTCAGCACGTCGTGACCTCCGAGTGCCTCCGCGCGTTCTCCCACCTTTAAGCCTGCGGGTCGACTATCGAGGGATGGAGCTCAACCAAGCCAAGCTTGGCCACTGTCCCCACGCTGGCAGAGCATCGGAGGATGAGTGAGGCGTGAAACTCAAATGCGTCCCATCGCCAGGGCGAGGCGGACGACATGTGCGTGCAAGGGGTCATGCGGCTCGATGTAATCAGCGGCTTCCATTGGTGGCAGTGTCAAGACTTCTACGATGCTTTCACCGTCGGGTGGATTCCTCGGTGGTTCGGCCAGGTCCACATCGGCGATGGCGTAGGCCCAATAGGTTCGAGGGTGCGGCAAGTGCGGCCGGAAGGGTTGCCCGCGATGACTGGTTGCGACGTGGGAGGCGAAATACCGGATCGCTCCTCTGATGTGGGCGCCGGCCTCCTCAAGCAGTTCCCTTCGGGCCAACGCCGAGATGGTCTCATCCGGCTCTCGTGTACCGCCCGGCAGAAATCTCTGACCCTGTTCACTCCTGCACACCACCACATGCCCTTTGGATGTGATGGCAACAAGGTGAAGGCGAGACACGAGGTGCTCAGGCGCCGGCGTGGTCGTGAAGCTGATCTGACAATCCGCATAGTCAACGTAGCCCTCGCGAAAGAGTGTGGGGAACTGTGTAGACCATTGCGCGTCCTCGGCTGTCACCTAGACATCGTCGCAGGAGGTTCTATCCGGCGATGGCGACGGCGAACGCGTCCGATCGCCCTCGCCTCGTCCACTCTTACGGGGCATGAGCGCTTTTCCCTTCTCCTCGAGACGCATCATGCTCGACGCGCGTCAACTCACAGGGGCGTTGAGTCAGCAGAGGTCCTCCAGAGGCCCAGGCCAGCGGTCGCTGTGTTTGAGCACGGTCCTGGCGATGACAGGGACGGACACGTCGTCTGTGTCAACAGCGAAATTGCGGTCGGGATCCTCAGGGAGGTCCTTGAACAAAACGCGAGGTAGTCGGTATCGACATGGGCCACCGGCAGTCCGGCCTCACCCAGTCGTAGATCTCCACGCGACGGTCGACTTCCCGACCGCATCGCGCCGTGCAACCACAGGATAGGAACGCGAGGAGCATGCACCGGCGACACCATAGTGAGTGGTCGCGATGACCGCACCTCATCAACGGCAGCAACGCGGAGGACCCGGCCTCGCCGAGCTACTAGCTCGTTGGACAGGACGGACCAGCGGGGAGGTCTCGAATCACAACGCCGCCGTAGATAGTCGCTTGACATGTGAAGGTTCCTCGGTGAGTCTGCGGAGGTGATGTGAGTAGAGCATGCGCGTCTTGGAGCAGACCTTGGGTCTGCTTTCGTTGGTGCGCCTTGGGCCTCATTGGCCTGGCGACGGTGGGTCCAGCCGCAATCGCGCTTCGCGTTTCACCAGCCGCACACACTCGCTTCTCAATGACGAATCGAAGGCCACCTATGACGTCTACGCCAAGTTCGGCCACACCTGCACCCGAGGAACAATCCCAAGACTGTGCACCCCGCGCATCGATTTACCAGCACCCCTTGGCCTATCTCATCGGCTTGCAGGGAGTGGCGCTCATGAAGGCGTTCGCTGGCGAGTTCGACAGAGAGTTCACATTCGCGCGGCTCGCCGAAGTCCGAGTGTTGCTCGACGCGGCGGACGTCCTCGGCGAGGGGCTCGCGGTGCCACCCATGTCGAGTGTCGACGGCTACGACGGTTGGGCCGCCACCTATGACGAGCCCGGGAACGGCATTTTCGAGATCGAGGAGCCCGTTATTCATCCGATCCTTGACCGGCTACCGGTCGGTCTCGTTGTCGATGCGGCGTGTGGCACGGGACGGCACGCTGCACACTTGGCCGAGCGCGGACATCAAGTCCATGGGTTCGATACGTCGCCGAGGATGTTGGCCCTCGCGCGCGCCAAGGTCCCTAGCGCCCGCTTCGAAGCAGCGGATGTGCGGTCGCTGCCGCTGCCCGACTCCAGCGTGGACCACATTGTCTGTGCCCTGGCCTTGGCTCATGTAGAGCATCTGGAGCCGTGCTTTCGAGAGGCTGCGCGTGTGCTGCGCCCGGGTGGGCACCTTGTCATATCGGACACGCGTGGTCACTTCATTGGGTCGACCTTGTATCCGCTGATCAAGTGCAATGTCAACGACGACCACGGCTACAT
>JACCZJ010000349.1 GCA_013696065.1 Nocardioidaceae bacterium | reverse complement strand
GCTTCGTCTGAGGTGGCGGCCCAAGGGTGCCGACGATACGGAGCAAGCATGCCGATCTTGACCGGATATGTGCCCACGCCTGTGGGCGAAGCGGCGTTTGAGGCCTCGATCGCAGAGGCTCAGCGTCGACAGCTCCCACTGGTGGTGCTGAATGCGACGAGCGGCGCCGGCACCGACGACCGCTATTACGCAGACGACGAGACTGCAACGAGGTTGCGTTCCCGGCTGGAGGCGTCCGGCCTCGACTACCAGTTGCTACGCAGCAATAGCTCACGTGACCCGTCTGAGGAGATCATCGGTATGGCGGCCGACCTGCATGCCGAACTCATCGTGATAGGCCTACGCCCACGGACTCCCGTGGGCAAGCTGATCCTTGGCAGTACGGCCCAGCGCGTCCTCCTGGACGCGTCCTGCCCGGTGCTGGCGGTCAAGTCCTCCGACTGAGCGCTCGCCTCGGACACAGCCGAGGCGACGCAGACGAAGGCGCACAGCGGCGATGCACCGCGCGACATACGAGCACTGCGCGACATACAAAACAGCGGGCCTCGAACCGAAGTCCGAGGCCCGTCGTCGAGAAACGGTGGCGCCGTCAGTTCATCCGCTGATGCCGGTGAGCCGAGCTCACTTGCTGATGTTGGTAACCCGACCAGCGCCGACAGTGCGTCCACCTTCGCGGATAGCGAAGCGCAGACCATCTTCCATGGCGATCGGCTGAATCAGCTCGACCGACATCTCCGTGTTGTCGCCTGGCATGACCATCTCGGTGCCCTCAGGCAGCGTCACCACGCCGGTTACGTCGGTGGTGCGGAAGTAGAACTGAGGACGGTAGTTGTTGAAGAACGGCGTGTGTCGGCCGCCCTCTTCCTTCGACAGAATGTAGACGTTCGCGTCGAAGTTCGTGTGCGGCGTCGTTGAGCCGGGCTTGATGACGACCATGCCGCGCTCGACGTCTTCGCGCTTGGTGCCACGAAGAAGCAGGCCGACGTTTTCTCCAGCTTCACCGGTGTCGAGGAGCTTGCGGAACATCTCGATTCCGGTGACGGTGGTGGTCTGCTTGTTGTCACGGATGCCGATGATGTCGACGGTTTCGTTGATCTTGACAATGCCCCGCTCGATGCGACCGGTGATGACGGTGCCTCGGCCGGTGATCGTGAAGACGTCCTCGACGGGCATGAGGAACGGCTTCTCGGTCTCACGCTCGGGCTGGGGGATGGACTCGTCAACGGCGTCCATGAGTTCGACGATCGAGGCGGTCCAGCTCTCGTCGCCGTTGAGGGCCGGGAAGGCCGCCACGCGAACGACAGGGATGTCGTCGCCGGCATAGTCGTATGCAGACAGCAACTCGCGAACCTCGAGCTCGACGAGCTCGATGAGCTCCTCGTCCTCGACCATGTCGCACTTGTTGAGCGCAACTACGATGGCAGGAACGCCGACCTGGCGAGCGAGCAGAACGTGCTCACGGGTCTGCGGCATGGGGCCGTCAGTGGCGGCCACCACCAAGATCGCGCCATCCATCTGCGCGGCGCCGGTGATCATGTTCTTGATGTAGTCGGCGTGGCCGGGGCAGTCGACGTGAGCGTAGTGACGCTGCTCGGTCTGGTACTCGATATGGGCGATCGAGATGGTGATCCCGCGCTGCTTCTCCTCAGGCGCCTTGTCGATGTCGTCGAAGGCGAACTGTGGGTTCAGGTTCGGGTACTTGTCGTGCAGCACTTTGGAGATCGCCGCGGTCAGAGTGGTCTTCCCGTGGTCGATATGGCCGATGGTGCCGATGTTGACGTGCGGCTTTGTCCGCTCGAATTTGGCCTTCGCCACTTGGAGCTCCTCCTAGATAGATCTTGACTCATTGATGTGTATGCCGGGAAGTACCCTACTGGGTCACTCGCCTCGGACCTTTTGGATGATCTCGTCGGCGACGCTCTTGGGAACCTCGGCGTACGAGTCGAACTGCATGGAGTACGACGCTCGACCTTGCGTCTTCGAGCGCAGGTCGCCAACGTACCCAAACATTTCCGAGAGCGGAACCAGAGCCTTGACAAGCTTGGCCCCACCCAAACTTTCCTCCATGGCCTGGATCTGGCCGCGGCGCGAGTTGAGGTCGCCGATCACGTCACCCATGTAGTCCTCAGGCGTGGTGACCTCGACCGCCATCATCGGCTCGAGAAGTGCCGGGTCAGCCTTGCGGGCCGCCTCCTTGAACACCATGCGGCCAGCCATCTTGAACGCCATTTCAGACGAGTCGACGTCGTGGTAGGCGCCGTCTTGCAGCGTCACCTTGATGTCGACCATGGGGTAGCCAGCGAGGACGCCGTACTCCATCGCCTCTTGGATGCCCTCATCCACCGGCGGGATGTACTCGCGGGGGATGCGGCCACCGGTGACGGCGTTGACGAATTCGTAGCCGCCTTCTTCGGAGCCCGTGGGCTCCATGTCGATGATGACCTTGGCGAACTGACCCGAACCGCCGGTCTGCTTCTTGTGCACGTAGTCAACCTTGTGCACAGCCTTGCGGATCGTCTCGCGGTAGGCCACCTGGGGCTTGCCCACGTTGGCCTCGACGCGGAACTCGCGGCGCATCCGGTCGACCAGCACCTCGAGGTGCAGCTCGCCCATACCGGCGATGATCGTCTGACCGGTCTCTTCGTCGGTGCGAACCTGGAAGGTCGGGTCCTCTTCGGAGAGGCGCTGGATCGCCATACCAAGCTTTTCTTGGTCGCCCTTGGTCTTGGGCTCGACGGCGACGTGGATGACCGGAGCCGGGAACGTCATCGACTCGAGCACCACCGGCTTGGCCGGGTCACACAGGGTCTCACCCGTGGTGGTGTCCTTGAGACCCATGACGGCCACGATGTGGCCAGCGCCGACCGACGCGATCTCCTCGCGCTTGTTGGCGTGCATCTGATAGATCTTGCCAATCCGCTCCTTGCGCCCCTTGGTGGGGTTGAGCACGGTGGTACCGGTGTCGAGACGGCCGGAGTAGAGGCGCAGATAGGTCAGCTTGCCCAGGTGTGGGTCGGCCATAATCTTGAATGCGAGAGCTGCGAATGGCTCATCTTCACTCGGCCGACGCTTGATGACGACGGTCTCGTCCTTCACGTCGTGGCCATCCACCGCATCGATGTCGATCGGCGACGGCAGATAGGCGACGACCGCGTCCAGCAGCGGCTGCACACCCTTGTTCTTGAAGGCGGTGCCCGTCACCACGGGGGTGAGCTTGTCTTCGAGGGTCGCCCGTCGGATAGCTGCATGGAGTGCTTCGGGCGTCGGCTCCTCGCCGTCGAGATAGAGCTGCATCATCTCGTCGTCGGCTTCACCGATGGTTTCGAGCAGCTTGTCGCGCCACTCGGCAGCGAGTTCGGTGTGGGAGGCCGGGATTTCCTCGACGGCGTAGTCGTCGCCCTTGGTGGTCTCGCCACGCCAGGTGAGTGCGCGCATCGCGACCAAGTCCACGACGCCGATGAAGTCTGCTTCGTTGCCGATGGGGACTTGGAGCACCAGCGGAACGGCCCCTAGGTGCGACTTGATCATCCTGACGCAGCGGTAGAAGTCAGCCCCGGTGCGGTCGAGCTTGTTGACGAAGCACAGACGAGGTACGCGGTAGCGGTTGGCTTGGCGCCATACCGTCTCGGATTGCGGCTCCACCCCCGCGACACCGTCGAAAACCGCGACGGCGCCGTCGAGGACGCGCAGCGAACGCTCGACCTCGATGGTGAAGTCGACGTGTCCCGGGGTGTCGATGATGTTGATGGTGTGGTCTTTCCACATGCAGGTGGTGGCAGCGGAGGTGATGGTGATGCCGCGCTCCTGCTCCTGCTCCATCCAGTCCATCGTTGCGGCGCCCTCGTGGACCTCGCCAATCTTGTAGTTGATGCCGGTGTAGAACAAGATCCGCTCGGTCGTGGTGGTCTTGCCGGCATCGATGTGAGCCATGATGCCGATGTTGCGGACTCTGCCGAGGTCGGTCGTGATGTCGATTGCCACGATGGCGCTTTCCTTAACGATCTCTAGATGAGTGGGTGTGCTCTGCACGGATGTATGACGTCCGCGCCGCTAACCCGTGGGCCGCGATGCTCAGCACATCAGGCATGTGCAGATCACCAACGGTAGTGAGCGAAAGCCTTGTTGGATTCGGCCATCTTGTGGGTGTCTTCGCGACGCTTGACCGAGGCGCCGAGTCCGTTGGAGGCATCCAGCAGCTCGTTCATCAAGCGCTCTGACATGGTCTTTTCGCGTCGCGCCTGCGAGTACTGGATCAGCCAGCGCAGTGCCAGCGTCGTCTGACGAGGGGTGCGAACCTCGACTGGCACCTGGTAGGTCGCACCGCCGACGCGCCTGCTGCGGACCTCGAGGGTCGGCTTGACATTGTCGAGTGCGCGCTTGAGGGTGACGACGGGGTCGGTGCCGGTTTTTTCGCGGCAACCCTCGAGGGCGGTGTGCACGATCTTCTCGGCGATCTGCTTCTTGCCGTCGACCAGCACCTTGTTGATGAGCTGCGTCACCAGCTGGCTGCCATAGACAGGGTCGTTCTCGATGGGTCGCTTGTCAGCGGGGCCTTTACGAGGCATCAGCTCTTCTCCTTCTTTGCGCCGTAGCGGCTGCGGGCCTGCTTGCGATTCTTGACGCCTTGGGTGTCGAGGGACCCGCGGATGATTTTGTAGCGCACGCCGGGTAGGTCCTTCACTCGGCCGCCTCTGACCAGCACGATCGAGTGCTCTTGCAGGTTGTGGCCGACTCCTGGGATGTAGGCCGTCACCTCGATGCCGCTGCTCAGCCGGACACGGGCAACCTTGCGGAGGGCGGAGTTCGGCTTCTTGGGAGTCGTGGTGTACACGCGCGTGCACACGCCGCGTCGCTGAGGAGAACCCTTCAGAGCTGGTGTCTTGGTCTTCGACACCTTGTCCTGACGGCCCTTGCGGACCAGCTGGTTGATCGTGGGCACCTGGTGGTTCTCTTTCCTGTCGACTGCGCGGGGGTGATTCGTCAAACGTGAGGGGCTGTCCGCAAAAGCGGGACCGCCGTGCTCGGGCGTGTTGCCCGATCGCACTTGTTTGCGTGCCAGGCGCCGGCCCGGCATACAAGAGGGTGTTTCGCAGGCCTCGCGACCTTGGCAAGCCTGCACACCGCTCAAAGGCAGGGCGGGCCGGTTGGGCACACGAGCGGCCTGAAACCAGTTCAGGCACAGTTGCCTAGATTACCGGCTCGCCCCAGTCGGGTCAAAACGACGCCTGCACGAGGAGGGCCCGCGCGCGACGACCGCGGCGAAGGCTAGCGGGGACCTTGCTCCCGCAGGGTGCGGACACCCTCCATCGCTGCCCGGAGCTCGTCGAGCCATTCCTCGCTGTGTTGCTCTACCAGTTTGACGCACCATGCCAGGGCGTCGGACCTCGATCGTGCCACGCCGGCTTCGACCAGGGTGTCCAGTACCTGCCGTTGCGGCTGCCGCAAACGCGTCATCACAGGCACCGCGATGTGCGTGAACAAGGCCCGCTGATCATCGATGCGAGCGCCCCATGAGACCTTACGACCGAACCGGCTCTGCGCCTCAGCGGCGATTGTCATCCGAGTTTGACGAGTCTCTTCGCGCCACCCCGAGATGCGGCCTAGGGCGGCCTCGCGCGCGGCGTCTTCAGATGCATCGGCGTCGAGTTCGACCGGGTCGAGCGCCACGATGACCGTGACTTCTTCCTTGTCTATTTCGATGTCGGGAGCGTTGATGGTCCATGGCTCTGGAAGGCGGCCGGCAAACCACGCTTTGACGCTCTCTGTCTCTGTGGGCTTAATGTCTGTAGTCATGTAATCATAATTACTCGCGTGCAGGCAGTTTTCAATAGTGCCGCTTCCTCGAAACTTCCGTTCGCTCAGCGCCGAAGCCGTCGTCACCGAGGGCAGCCCTCCGGAGGCAACCGTCTACCTCTGATTCGCCGTCATTCCCGCCGCCGGATCTCGAGGTGCTCCGTCTCGACCGAAGCTGAATGGGACGCACGGTATGGCGGACCGCTCAGTCCGCTGCCCGGATACGGCTGGCCGCGCTCGTCGTACCACGTGGGCTGCTCGCCAGGGGTATGAGCCGCGCCGGGATGCGGATATCGCGGAGTTGTCCCATCCATCTCGGCACGTTCTAGGCGTCCGCGTCGGGTGTACACCCAGGCCAAACCTGCCGCAATCATGAGGAGGCCGGCAGCGCCCGAGCCGATTGCCCAGCGGAGCGGATGATCCCCGCTGTTGAGAGCCACACCCTCTGCGCCGATGACGAAGGCACCCACCACCCCCAGCACTGCGTATCGAGCCAGGCCAGTGACCACATAGAGAGCAATCACCGCTGCGGACACGAACAATCCGATGAACATGGCGATGCGCGTGTCGGTCATCGCGTCCGCGAGTAACCGGCTTCCGGCATCGCCGTCTGGTTCGAAGGACGCAATTCCCGGCTGGATCGGCGATCCGACCCCCGGGATGAGTGCGAAGATCCCGGAGATGGATGTGACGTATGCCATCGCGGTCAAGGCAATACCGCTGCCTACCATCGCCGTCAGATGACGGCAGGCGAACCGCCAGCCCAGCGTAACCGTGGCCGCACCGAAGGCGACGAAGATCAGACCGCTGGTCAGGATCTGGCCTGTGCCCTCACCGGAGTCGTCGGAGAAGTCGCTCACGATCTTCCCGAGGATGAGCATTCCCCCGGCGACGATCGCAAGAGTGAGCAGTTGTTCTCCGACCCATCGGTAGCCCACCAATCCACCCGCGATCAGCAGCAGACCGGTGACATAGATCAGCGCCTCTTCATCCCACGACGCCAATATCAAAACCGCCAGGCTAGTCAGGGCCATGGTGGCCAGGGAGCTGACTGCCCACCGGATCCGGATGGACCGTTTCAAGAGCAGCTCGGATGCCACGAATGCACCCCCCAGCGCGAGCGTCACGACGAGTCCGACGGCGAAGCTCTTCACGCTGAAGTCGCTCCAGTCCGTCGACACCATGCCCGCGATTGTCGCGGCCACGAGAGCGAGCGCGCTGCCAAGGACGACCAGTCCAGCCACGATTCGCTGGCGCTGCTCAATGGGGTCGGGAGCCGGCGTCCCGCTGGGGTTCACAACGCCAGGTGTCTCGTTTGCCGCCAGGTCGCGGTAGACCCGGTCGGCTTGTGCCGCAGACAAGGTTCCATCGATGACGAGCGGATTGAGGGCAGCGAACAGTGGGTCCTGCGAGGCGGGAGGCACGTGCTGCGAAGTCATGCCCCGACTGTATGGCGGGTGCACCGGCTGGACGTCGCGCAGCGCCGACGACGTCGTACCACTCGAATCGACGCGAATACGTCCTTGGGGAGGACCCACACGCGGGCTCCCTTGTGGGGTGTGAACTTGAAATCACCTGGTGACTTCAAGTTCACACTCGAGCAGCTGGCTGGACTGTCACGTAACGAAGGGCGGCCACCCGCATGGGGTGACCGCCCTCCTGGAGGCGTTATGTCAGACGGCGAGCGACGTCAGGTCCGGTAGGAGCCGAAGTCGAAGTCGTCGAGTGCCACCGACTGACCCGTGGGGGCGCCGAAGTCGTAGTCGTAAGGGTCGTAGTCGATGGAGAACGCCTGAGCCCGAGCTTCTTCGGTGGGCTCGACCCGGATG
>JACCZJ010000312.1 GCA_013696065.1 Nocardioidaceae bacterium | reverse complement strand
GATTGGTGTTGACCTACCGCCCCGTTGCCGACGCGCACAGGTCGAGAGTTGGCGTAGCCGGGAAGGTGGTGCAACTCTCGCTCCGGCAGCTCTCGAGCCCCGTCGACGGCATACATGATCTGCATGTCTTGAGGGTCACCCGCAATGGCGCGTAGCAGCCACGATCGCCAGATCGTCGCCTCGTTTTCGTAGCCAGCCGAGAGGAAGGCCTCGAGCGTGAGGGAGGCGTCGCGCAACCAGCAGTAGCGGTAGTCCCAGTTGCGTTCACCTCCGAACTCTTCGGGCAGCGACGTCGTCGGTGCGGCCACGATTCCCCCCGTTCCACCATGCGTGAGCAGCCTCAGGACGAGCAAAGATCGCATCACCTGCTCACGGTAGGGACCGCGGTAGGTGTTGTGTCGAGCCCAGCGCTGCGACAACTGGATGCTTTCGCGCAGTCGTTTGTCCACGTCAAGCATCGTGGGAAGGTCGCGATGCGATTTGAACCATGTCGTCGAGAAGGTCAACGAGTCGCCCGCATTGACCTCGAACTCGTCGGCGTGCGTCCCGTCGGCGGCCTTGGGCAGGCGAGGTCCCCGCAGCACCAGCATGTCCGCTCCAGCTATCGCCGTGATCACCTCGGCCCCGCTGGGGTCGCGCCGCCGGCTGACCCAGGGACGCACCTTGCCGTAGCTGAAGCGCACCACCCATTCGTGGCGCATCATGACCACACCACTCAGGCCCTCAACGCGTCGTACGAGATCAGCGCGGCCGTCACCGATCGGCATCAGATCGGTGACCTTGACGGCGCCCGACGCCGTCTCGTGGGTGGTCTCAAGGACGAAACTTCCGTCGACATAGCAACGCGTGGACGACGCCTCCCCTACCGGTGCCAGCAACCAGCGGCCGTGCTCTTCGGTGCCGAGCAGCGCCGCGAAGCAGGCTGGCGAGTCGAACCTGGGCAGGCAGAGCCAGTCGACGGACCCGTCGCGACCTACCAATGCCGCCGTGCCGGTATCGCCGAGCACTGCGTAGTCCTCGATGGGTTGTGCCATGCGGTGAGCGTATGCCGCATAATCTCGCTACGCAGACACCTGCGACGGGTGGCGAGCAACTCGTCATGACACGATAGGGCTCGGATGGAATACGAGTTTCAGCGCTTCTCACTGCCGCGGACAATCTCCCGTTCAGCGGTTCGTCGGCTGTTGGTCGACCACGCGGAGTATGGCGGATGGGAGCTGGCTCGGGTGCGTCTCTTCCCTGACGGCACCCGGAAGATCGAGCTGCGACGCAAGATCATCCGGGTCAGGTCGACGCTGCCGGCCGTCTTCCAGCCCTACGTCTGAGCTTCGGCTGCCGTAGCCGTTGCCTGTTCAGGCACGGTCGAGGAAGTCGTCGAGCACGCGAGCACTGAACTCGAGCGCGTCGACGGGGACCCGCTCGTCCACACCGTGGAAAAGGGCCGTGAAGTCGAGATCGGCGGGTAGACGCAACGGCGAGAAGCCGAAGCAGCGGATCCCTAGCTTGCTCCACGCCTTGGCGTCGGTTCCGCCGGACATGAGGTAGGGCAGGACGCTCGCGCCGGGATCCTCCGCCAACAAAGACGCGCGCATCGCCTCGACGAGTGGGCCCTCGAAAGGTGTCTCCAACGCCTTGTCGTGCACGAGCAGCTCATAGCTGACATTGTCGGGCAACAGACTTCGCAGGGTGGTGAAGAACTCGTCTTCGTATCCAGGGAGGAAGCGGCCATCGATGTTGGCGGTGGCCTCGCCCGGGATGACGTTGTGCTTGTAGCCGGAGCCCAGCATCGTCGGGTTGGCGGTGTTGCGCACGACAGCGGCTAGCATCCGTGCGGCCGGGCCAAAGTGCGCCACCAAAGCGTCCACGTTGTCCTCCACCGTGTCATGGCCGGTGAGTTTGGCGATCTCGTCGAGCAACGCCCCCATCGTTGGCGTGAGACGCACCGGCCACTCGTGTCGCCCGATAGCCACGACCGCCTCGGCGATTGCCGTCACGGCGTTGTCCTGGTTGCGCATCGAGCCGTGTCCAGCGGTCCCGTGGGCCCGCAGCCGAACCCAGGCCAGGCCTTTTTCCGCGGTCTCGACCAGATAGACGCGTTGGCCGGCAATCGTTGCCGAGAAGCCGCCCACCTCGCCGATGGCCTCCGTGCAACCTTCGAACCACTCGGCCCGCTCACGAACGAGCGCGTGGGCGCCGCAGATGCTGCCCGCTTCCTCGTCGGCGGTGAACGCCAGCGTGACCGGCCTGGCCGGTGCCTGACCGGCCCGAGCGCGTGCCCGCACCACGGACAAGATCGCCGCGTCGAAGTCCTTCATATCGACCGCACCTCGACCCCAGACATATCCATCGGTCACTTCACCGGAGAACGGGTCGACCTTCCAGTCCGCTTTGGCGGCAGGTACGACGTCGAGGTGGCCGTGGATGAGGAGCCGGTCCGTGGCGCCGGGATCACCCCAGTGAGCGACGAGTGAGGTGCGGCCAGGCCTGGGCTCGAAGATTTGGGGTTCGATCCCCACCTCACTGAGGAGCGCTGCCACATGCTCGGCGGCCGCTCGCTCCCCCGGTCCAGAGCCGTCTCCGTAGTTGGAGGAGTCGATTCGGATCAGGTCACGGCAGATGGCAGTGACCTCGGCTTCAGGGGTGTAGGACTTGGTCGTCATACCGACATCTTGCCTCAGCCGATTCGAGGCCGAAGATGGGTCTTTGCTAGGGTTGTATGTCGCTCACCGGGTAGCCGGGCGAGCACCCACGTCCGGGTGGCGGAATAGGTAGACGCGCTAGCTTGAGGTGCTAGTGCCCGTATAGGGCATAGGGGTTCAAGTCCCCTCTCGGACACTCCAAAGGGCCAGGTCTGACCTGGTCTTTTGTCATTTCGGAGGTCTACGATTGTCCCCAGTGGTGCACCAGTGGTGCACCGAGCATCCTCAGGG
>JACCZJ010000300.1 GCA_013696065.1 Nocardioidaceae bacterium | reverse complement strand
ATCTTCCCCATCAAGCGGCTGGCAGATTTGGGCTTCGAGATCCTCGCCACGGAGGGCACCGCCGTGACACTACGACGAAATGGCGTGGCCGCCACCGTGGTCCGCAAGCACACTCAGGGAACCGGCGACGACGGCGAGCCCACCATCGTCGGCCGCATCCTCGCCGGTGAGGTCGATCTGGTGATCAACACCCCCCACGGCACCACGTCTGGTGGATCGCCCAGGCTCGACGGCTACGAGATACGCACCGCTTCCGTGGCGACCAACATCCCCTGCATCACGACGGTGCAGGGCTTGGCCGCTACCGTCCAGGGCATCGAGGCGTTGCAAGCCGGCAACCTCGAGGTGCGGTCTCTGCAAAGCTGGGCCGCCGCCACTGAGACACCGCCAGCCGACGGCAACGAGGGGGCGGCGCCGTGACGTTGGATCGGTCCAGACGCCCAACCACCGCCAAGACGCCCGGCCAATCAGGGCGGAGTTCGGCTTGTCTGCGGGAGGGCGAGTGGTGAGCACTGAGGCGATGGTGGGCCGGGGGGCGGTGCAGGTGGACGGCGAGGTGTTGTCCAACAAGAGGGTCGGTGTCTATCACCACCTCACGCTGGTCGCCGACGGGATCGCCGAGCGCACCAAGCCCGGCAACTTCGTGGCCCTCTCGGTCGGAGGGGCCACGTCGGCTCATCTGCTGCGCAGGGCGTTCTCGATCTACCGCGTTCGCCCTGCTGGTGTGTATGGCGGCACCGTCGAGGTCGTCTTCGCCGCCCACGGGCCTGGCACTCAATGGCTGGCCGATCGCCAACCACACGATGCGGTCAACGTCGTCGGGCCGCTCGGTCGGCCTTTTGCGTTGCCCAAAGAGCCGGTGGCGTGCGCCCTCGTCGGCGGTGGTTACGGCTCGGCGCCCCTGTTCGCCTTGGCGGAGAAGTTGCGGGAGCGATCCTGCGGAGCACACATGGTGTTGGGAGCGGCGACAGAGTCGAGGCTCTTCGGCGCTCTGGAAGCCAAGCGCGCAGCCCAGTCGGTCACCGTCACCACCGAGGACGGGTCGGTCGGAATCAAGGGCCTGGTCACCGATCCGTTGCCGGGCCTGATCGCCCGCCACTCGATCGACGTCGTGTACTCGTGTGGACCCATGGGCATGCTGTCGGCCGTCACGCGAGTCGCCACTGCCCACGGGGCTTGGAGTCAGACCGCGGTCGAGGAGTCCATGGCCTGTGGCATCGGGGTCTGCATGACCTGCGTACTCCCCGTCATCGGGGACGACGGAGTCACCAAGATGGTGCGTTCCTGCGTCGAGGGCCCCGTGTTTGCTGGCGACAAGGTGCGCTGGGACGACATCGGAACGATCCCTGCCGGCACATTCGGAGCTCCAGGGATGGGGGGCCACTGATGGTGGTTGCGCTCCGCCCAGCCGATGTGGATCTCGTCACCGAGCTTGCTGATGCGAGCTTGGCCAATCCGGTGATGACCGCGAGCGGCTGTGCGGCATCGGGGCAGGAGCTCCAACAGTTCTTCGATGTCGCAGAGCTTGGCGCGGTCGTGACCAAGTCGATCATGCGTGATGCCCGCTCCGGGCGGGCGACGCCGAGGATGGCCGAGACGCCCTCGGGCATGCTCAACTCGATCGGCCTGCAGGGACCGGGCATCAACGCTTTCTTGGCTCGGGACCTGCCCTGGCTGCTGCAACACGACGCGCGTCCGATCGTGTCCATCGCCGGATCATCGTTGGGCGAGTACGCCGAGCTGGCGCGTCGGGTCGGCAACACGCCCGGTGTGGCAGCCATCGAGGTCAACATCTCATGTCCGAACGTCGAAGATCGAGGTCTGGTCTTTGCCTGCGACCCGGTTCAGGCGGGCCGCGTGCTGTCCGTCGTACGCCGAGACACCGCCCGGGGTGTGCCGGTGTTCGCCAAACTGTCGCCCGACGTGACGAGCATCGTGGACATCGCCCGATCGGTTGTCGAAGCGGGCGCCGACGGGCTCGTCTTGATTAACACGCTGCTCGGGCTCGACATCGACCTGGCCACGATGCGGCCGAGGCTAGGGGGAGTGACGGGTGGACTGTCGGGCCCCGCCATTCGCCCAGTCGCGCTCAGAGCGGTGTGGCAGGTGGCTAACGCCCTCCCAGGCATCCCGCTCATCGGTGTCGGCGGCATCCGAACCGGTGTAGACGCCCTGGAGTTCTTGGTCGCGGGGGCGAGCGCCGTCCAGGTCGGGACCGCCATCTTCAACGATCCCCACGCTCCGGTCCGGGTCCTAGCCGAGCTCCGCACAGAACTTGCAGCGCACGGCTTTGCCCGAGCGCGAGATGCGGTGGGGTTTGCCAACCGATCCGCGGCGAGAGGCGTGCTGGTGTGATGGAACCGTTCGGCGCCCGACTGCGTGCGGCGACAGCCAAGCGAGGGCAACTCTGCGTCGGCATAGACCCGCACGCCAGCCTGCTCGAGGCATGGGGCTTGAACGACGACGTAGTGAGCCTTGAGAAGTTCGCGATGACATGTGTGGAAGCGTTGGCCTCCGAGGTTTCCGTGCTCAAGCCCCAGTCCGCATTCTTCGAGCGTCACGGCTCAGGTGGCATCGCTGTCCTCGAGAGGCTCATCTCGACGTCCCGCGAACAAGGGGCCCTGGTGCTTCTCGATGCCAAGCGCGGAGACATCGGATCGACGATGCAGGGCTATGCCGATGCCTACCTCGACCCAAGCTCGCCGCTCGCAGTCGACGCGGTGACGGTCACTCCGTACCTGGGTTTCGGATCCCTGCAGCCGATGTTCGACACTGCTCGCGCGCACGGCGCAGGAGTTTTCGTGGTGACGCTGACCTCCAACCCGGAAGGGTCGCACGTGCAGCAAGCTCGGGGGCCGCACGGATCGGTAGCGGGGGAGATCCTCGACAGGATCCGCACTGAGAACGCCGGCACAGAGCCGACCGGTTCGATCGGCGCTGTCGTTGGGGCCAACCTGGCGAGACTCGACGAGGACGTCGTCATCAACGGACCCCTCCTCGCGCCCGGTTTCGGCGCCCAAGGAGGCGGTGTCGACGACATACGCCGGTTGTTCTCAAAGGTGTTGCCCGACGTATTGCCCTCTACCTCCCGCGACGTGCTGCGCGCGGGGCCCCACGTCGCTACGCTTCGTGACGTGGCTCGCCGTACGATCGAGAACGTCCAAGCTGCCGTCGTCTGAAGTTCGCCTTCTGGGCGGCATGTCGCTTCCGGTAGCGGCCGAGGGGCGTGCGAGAGTGTCGTGGCGAGTCGTCCAGAAGACGGCCTGGCTATCTGCTGCCGCTCGGGGCAGAGGTTTCGCTCGTCACAGACGAAGGTGGAGAAATGAAGAGACTGGCCTCGCTGAGCGCTGTTGCCCTGTTCACACTGGGAACCTTGACCGCTTGCGGCTCAGACAGCGACGAATTCTGCAAGCAGGTCAAGGAGGCTGATACTGCCCCCAGTGCTGATTTGGACCCCGCGGAGGTCCAGGCGAAGTTCGACGAGATTGCAAACTCTGCTCCCGATGAGCTTAAGGACGACTTCGATGCGCTCAGCGAGATCGATCTCACCGACCCGGCCAGTCTTGATCCCGATAGCGCTGAGCAGATCACGCAGGCGGTCGAGAACATCACCAAGTTCGCCCAAGACGAGTGCGGCGTCGACCTGGGTTGAATTTCTCCTCATCTGAGGCGCGCTGCGTAGCTGCGGACTCGGGCCTCGACTCCGCGGGCACTAGGATTCAGAGGAGTCATCGCCGTCGCTCGGAGCGCTTTTCACTGAGGGGAGCTCGTATGTCGGAGCCGTTGTCCCCCTTTTCGCCGTCGTCCGATCCGTCGACCCAACGCGGCGGGCAGCCGCCATACGGTCAGTTCGGCGGACAGTCGCAGCCTGAGCCACCTCAAGGCGCCTTCGAAGTCGGGCAGCCTACACACCAGTCCGCCCCTGCCGCGGCCACGCAGTATCCCCAACAACAGCTGCTGCCGCAGGACATCAAGCCTCGGCGTAGCCGGCTACCCCAAGTCATCGGTCTGGTCGTAGTCCTCGCGCTGGTCGCTGGGGGACTGGCTGCGTGGTTCCTGCTGCGAGACGACGGTGAGGACACCAGAGCTGCGTATTGCGCTGAGTTCCAATCTTTCCTCGATGACGGAGACTTGCTCGGGTTGCTGGCCTCGGCTGATCAGTCCACGCTGGTACAGCTTCAGAAGCTTGCTGAGCTAGCACCCGCCGTGGTCGATGCTGCGTGGCAGCGACTCCAAAATCTGATGGACGCCGGAGAACTATCCATGACCAGCGCCGCTGCTGCCTATTCGGCAGGACAGTCGATCGTGCGCGATGCCGAGGAGAACTGCGGCATGGACATTCCACTACCGGGTCTCTGACGCATCTGAACTGAGGGAGAAGAAAACATGAGCTACGGCGACTATCCGCCACCCGGACCAGGCGATCGCGGTGGTCAGCCGCCGCCGGGCCAGGGCAGCGGATACCCACCTCCCGATCAAGGCGGCTATCCCCAAGGTCCCGCACAGGGTCAAGGCGGCTTTCCCCCGGGTCAGGAGCCTCAGGGCCAGGGGTTTCCTCCTCCCGGACAGAGCTATCCCCCGCCCAACCAGAGCTACCCGGCGCCGAATCAGGGCTATCCAGCGCCGAACCAGGGCGGGGGATATTCGGGAGGCCAAGAACCTCCCTCCGGCCATCCGGGCGCCCCGTCCTACGGCGAACCACCGAGTGGCCGGTCGAAGCTGCCGCTCATTATCGGGCTCTTGTTGGCGCTCCTGCTCATCGGCGGTGGCGTCGCGTACGCCTTGTTCAGCGGTAACAACGACGACAACGAGGCAACCGAGCCGACCAGTGCCGAGCAGACCACGGAGTCGTCGGCCGAGGAAACCGAGCCGACCAGCGCAGAAGAGACCACGGAGTCATCCGCTGAGGCACCCACAGAGCCGTCCGAGGAACCCTCCGCCAGCCCGTCCGATGAGCCGACTGAGTCGTCCGAGGAGCCGACCGAGGATGCTCCAGGCGGTGACGCCGCCTATTGCGCTCAGATGGCCGAATTGCAGGCCCGCTTCATCGAGTTCAATGCCGGCAGCGTGACCAATGAGCAGCTAGACGACATGGTGTCTGGACTCGAGGACCTCGAGGCGGTGGCTCCTCAAGATATCTCGGGGGACATCAACACCTTGTTAGACGGTTTCGGGTCTTTGCAGAACGTCCTCGACGACTTGGGCATCTCGTTCGAAGACATGCAAGACACCGCGGTGCTTACAGAGAAGGCGGCCGACTGGACACCCAAGCAACTGAAAAGCCTGGAGAATCTCACCACTGACCTCAACGGGACCGACTTCCAGGGAGCCGGGGATGCACTCGACACGGACTATGCGGCCCGGTGCTGAGCCACTATGGTGATCGTTTGAGGTAGCTCGAGTGAAGCCCACACGAGACCCCGCAACCGGGTCGGCAGCCACGACAGTGCAGTCTGACCGAACAGCATTCGATGAGCACCGAGGACGATGCCGTGGCCGTGCCCAAGTTGACGACCGAGCAGCGCCGCGCTGCGCTGGAGAAGGCAGCAGTGGTGCGCCGGGAGCGTGCCGAGGTGAAGAATCGGCTCAAGAACTCTGGCACGTCTCTGCCTGACGTCGTCCATGACGGTCAGACTAATGAGGTCATCGGCAAGATGAGAGTGCTCGATCTACTCCAGGCCATGCCTGGAGTAGGCAAGGTTCGCGCCCGGAATTTGATGGAGCGCATCGGGATCTCCGAGTCACGGCGCGTCCGGGGACTCGGCAGCAATCAGATTGCCGCTCTCGAGCGCGAGTTTGAGCAACGCGCCTGAATCGCGACCGGGAGGCCGTAGTCGGCTTACCGTGCTCGCTGGACCCACCGCCGTCGGCAAGGGTGCCGTCGCCGCCGAGATTCGCGCTCACCACAGCGATGTCTGGATTTCAGTCTCGGTGACCACGCGACCCCCACGTCCAGGCGAGATTCACGGGGCCCACTACTGGTTCGTCGACGACCATGCCTTCGACGAGCTCATCGCCGACGGGGAAATGCTCGAGTGGGCCGTGGTGCACCGGCGCGCCCGATATGGCACCCGGCGCCGTCCGGTTGAGGAGGCGTTGCGGCAGGGAAAGCTTGCCCTGCTCGAGATCGACCTTCAGGGCGCTCGGCAGGTTCGGCAATCGGTGCCCGATGCGTTTCTCGTCTTCTTGAAGCCGCCATCATGGGATGAGCTGACACGCCGACTGGTGGGGAGGGCAACGGAGAACGCCGAGGAGCAGGCTCGGCGTTTGCAGACCGCGGTGGACGAGCTGGCCGCCGAAAGCGAGTTCGATGCGGTGATCGTCAACCACGAAATTCCTGCTGCGGCGCAAGAATTGGTAGCCTTGATGCGTAACACCTCCCAGGCGACCCCGTTTGCCTGACCGACTCCCTAATGTGAATGAGGCTTTCGCGTGCCAGGCACCCTCCCCGTAGCCGAGGGGATTACCAACCCCCCGATCGACTCGCTGCTCGAAAAGACGGACTCGAAGTACAAGCTGGTGCTCTATTCAGCCAAGCGTGCTCGGCAGATCAACGCCTACTACTCGCAACTCGGCGAGGGTCTGCTCGAGTATGTCGGTCCGCTCGTCGACACGCATGTGCAAGAAAAGCCGCTCTCGATCGCTTTGCGAGAGATCAACGCCGACTTGTTGACCTGCGAGGACATCGAACCCGAGTCAGCCATCGACTCTGACCCAGCCTCAGCCTGACCCACCCAGACATGAGCAGCGCGCAGCCCCCACACGTGGTGCTCGGCGTGAGTGGCGGCATCGCGGCATACAAGGCTTGCGAGCTGCTGCGGCTCTTCACCGAATCCGGCCACGACGTCACAGTCGTGCCGACAGCCGCAGCCCTGAAGTTCGTGGGGGCGGTCACGTGGGAAGCGCTGTCCGGCAAGCCGGTCAGCAGCGATGTGTTCTCCCAGGTGCCTGGAGTGCAGCATGTGCGCCTTGGCCGCGAAGCGGACCTCGTCGTCGTCGCGCCAGCTACCGCGGACCTGCTCGCCAAAGCAGCCCACGGCTTCGCCGACGACCTGCTGACCAGCACTCTGCTCACGGCCACCTGTCCGATCATCTTCGTTCCCGCGATGCACACCGAGATGTGGGAGCACGCCGCGACCCAGCACAACGTCGAGACGCTTCGTTCCCGCGGATCGATCGTCATGGAGCCGGCGTACGGTCGGCTCACGGGCGTCGACACCGGCCTTGGACGGCTCCCCGAGCCGGTGCAAATCTTGGAGTTCGCTGGCAATGTGCTGCGCTCAACAGCCGTCCGGCCGGACCCTGAGTTCGAGGCTGACTCCGCTCTGGCGGCAGCGGGATGGCGAGGATCGGTCCGCCACGACCTGTCCGGGCGCCGGGTGGTCATCTCCGCGGGCGGCACCCGCGAGCCGTTCGACCCTGTGCGGTTCCTAGGCAACAGGTCATCGGGCAAGCAGGGCTTCGCGCTGGCGGCCGCTGCTGTCGCCAGAAATGCTGATGTGTGCCTGGTGGCTGCCAACGTGTCGCTGCCAACGCCGTACGGCGTGTCGGAGCGCGTCGACGTGACGACGACGGAGGAACTACGCCGAGCTGTGACGGTGCACGCCGACTCTGCTCACGCGGTGGTAATGGCGGCGGCGCCGGCTGACTTCCGGCCGGCCACCGTGCTGGACCACAAGATCAAGAAAGACCCCGACCACCCTGCTCCGACTATCGATCTGGTCGAGAATCCCGACATTCTCGCGGAGCTCGTCGCCACCCGAGATCGCCGACCGCTGGAGCAGATACTGGTCGGATTCGCCGCTGAAACCGGCGATGCCCGCGGCTCTGTGTTGGAGCATGCTCGCGACAAGTTGGCCCACAAAGGCTGCGACCTCTTGGTGGTCAACGACGTCAGTGGTGGCCGCGTGTTCGGAGCCGACGACAACCAGGCGGTCATCTTGGGGCGGCACGGCTTCGAGCGTGAGTTCGCCCGCGGCTCCAAGGCCGATCTGGCCCATGCGATCTGGGACGAGGTCAGCTCGCTGTGGGTGACTCGCTAGAATCGCCCCTTATACCCACTGTCACCGTTGCATCGAGGAGAGTTCGTTGTCGCGACGCCTGTTCACGTCAGAATCGGTCACCGAGGGCCATCCGGATAAGATTGCCGACCAGATCAGCGACTCAGTGCTCGATGCGCTTCTCGAGATCGATCCCTACAGCCGGGTCGCTGTCGAAACCCTGGTAACGACTGGCCTGGTGGTGGTGGCCGGAGAGGTGACCACGACGGCATACGCACCGGTCTCCGACATTGTCCGTCGTCGTGTGCTCGACATTGGCTATGACTCGTCAAAGAAGGGTTTCGACGGTGCCTCGTGCGGGGTCCAGGTCTGTATCGGCGCCCAGTCTCCCGATATCGCCCAGGGGGTGGACGACGCCGTGGAGGAGCGCGCCGGCGGTTCCACCGACCCCCTTGACCGACAAGGTGCCGGCGACCAGGGGCTCATGTTCGGTTACGCCTGCGACGAGACCCCCGAGCTGATGCCGCTGCCCATCATGATCGCCCACCGGCTCGCCGAGCGACTCTCACAAGTGCGCAAGGACGGAACGATGGCTTATCTGCGTCCCGACGGCAAGACTCAGGTGACGATTGAGTACGTCGACGACGTCCCGGTCCGCGTCGACACCGTCGTGGTGTCGAGCCAGCACGCTGGCGACATCGACCTCGACGCGTTGCTCACCCCCGACGTGAAAAAGCACGTGGTCGACGAGGTGCTGTCGACGTTCGACATCAATTCGAGCGGTTACCGCCTGCTGGTCAACCCGACCGGGCGGTTCGAAATCGGCGGCCCGATGGGTGACGCGGGCCTGACAGGTCGCAAGATCATCATCGACACGTACGGCGGCATGGCCCGCCACGGCGGTGGCGCCTTCAGCGGCAAGGATCCCTCCAAGGTCGACCGGTCTGCGGCATACGCCATGCGTTGGGTCGCCAAGAACGTCGTTGCCTCCGGGCTCGCGCGGCGATGCGAGGTGCAGGTGGCCTACGCGATCGGCAAGGCGCATCCGGTCGGTTTCTACATCGACTGCTACGGCACCGAGGCAGCTCCTCTGGAGGCGATCCGCACGGCCGTGCTCGACGTCTTCGACTTGCGGCCCGCGGCAATCATCCGCGATCTGAACCTGCTGCGGCCGATCTACGCGCGTACTGCGGCGTACGGGCACTTCGGTCGCGAGCTGGCCGAATTCACCTGGGAGCGCACCGACCGCGTGGACGAGCTGAAGGCCGCCATCGACGCTGGCGCCGGCAAAGCTGCCACTCCCGGGTAGCAAGCAGGGTTGAGAATCCCGGACTTAACTGTCGTTGCGGGCTGATAGGACTGTCCCATCATGGTTGAGTCGCCCACCCGCAGCGCGCAGCTGGCTCAGGTCAGGAGCCGGGTTCGAGCCGCCACGCCGCCGCAGCGGACGGATCTGCCGGCGCCAGAGCTTCCGGTGGCCCGGGTTGCTGTCGATATCCCGCTGGCACACCTGGATCGGCTATTCGACTACGTGGTCCCCCTCCACCTTCATGAGCTGGCCGCGCCCGGAGGTCGGGTGAAGGTTCGCTTTGCCGGTCGAGACGTCGACGGGTTCGTCGTCGAGCGGGTCGAGCAGAGCGACCACCCGGGCGCCCTCGCAGCTTTGCGCCGGGTGGTTTCCAGTGAGACTGTGCTGCATCCTCAGGTCTTGGCCGTGGCCCGCATGGTGGCAGACCGATATGCCGGTTGTCTCGCCGACGTGTTGCGGATGGCCGTGCCGCCTCGCCATGCGCGGATCGAGGC
>JACCZJ010000289.1 GCA_013696065.1 Nocardioidaceae bacterium | reverse complement strand
GCCCTGCTCTCGGCCTTCCGCCGCGCTGAAAGCTTCCGTGGCGACGCGCAGGTGACGACGTGGCTGCACCGGATCGTCGTCAACGCCTGCCTGGACCGACTGAGGCGTCGCAGCTCCAAGCGCACGGAGCCATTGCCCGATGAGGACGACCGAGCTGCCATCCTGGCGGCGCCACAAAGCGTTGACGACTCCGTCGAGGTCGCCGAACGCCACGCAGACGTGTTCGCCGCACTCGCCGAGCTGAACAGTGAGCAACGTGCGGCGCTGGTGCTCGTCGACATGGAGGGCTACTCGGTCGATGAGGCGGCGCAGATCCTCGGCTGCGCACCTGGCACCGTCAAGAGCCGGTGCTCTCGGGGCAGGTCTCGGCTGGTGCCGCTGTTGGTGACATATCGACGGAACCCCGCAGGGTTGGGCGACGTCCAATCTGTGCAGCGATCACCGCGGCGGTCGGCCGTCCCCCAGCAGCCTCAGTCGGCAGAGGTGGCCGCCGCCCTATCCAAAACGCGGCCACCAGAGGGAGGAGAGATCTCACCGTGAACGAATCCGGGCACCCCACCCTTGACGAGATCTCCGACCTCCACGCGCAGGTGCTCGAGCCCCACGCCGCAGCCTCGGTCCAGGGCCATGTGGACCGCTGCGCCGACTGCGCCGACTCGTTGGCAGCCCTCGACGCCGTATCCGCTGAGCTTGCTGGCGTCGGCGCCGATCTCGCTGCCATGCCGGCATCGGTCGCGGCTGATCTCGATGCGGTGCTCGAGCGGGCGAGTGCTGAGCGTGAGGCGGGCATCCCCTCACTGGCAGCCCGTCGTGCGCCGGACGTCTCCCAGCCCTCCCGCACCGCGTCTCGTCGACCGAAGTGGATCCTGATCGGGGCAGCGGCCGCGGTGGCGGTTATCGCCATCCCGACCGCGCTGAACAACCTCGACCTGGGCTCCGGATCCGCGGACCAGGCCACCGCCGGCTCCGCCGATAACCTCAGCCAGCGCGACGCTGACCGGCCAAACGCCAGCGATGAAGCCGAAAAGGGAGGCGGCGACGGTGAAGCCAACAACCTCGAAGAGGGCGGCGTCACAGGAAGTCCCACACCGGCAGACGAGGCCGACATGGTCGAGCGGTTGAATCGGCGGAATCTCGCTGCCTTTGCGACTCGAGCGGAGTTCGCTCAAGACGGCCCGGTGCAGGGGTCGCTGCTGGAAATCGCCGCCCGGTGTGCGACGTACCGGAGCTTCACCAGCACCGATGACGAGCGCTCCTTTGCCGCCCCAGTCAGGTGGCGGGGCAAGCGCGCGGTGGTGCTCGTCGACCAGGCAGCATCGTCTGTGTCGGTATTCGACTGCAGGACTCCGACCGAGCTGCTCTACAGCACTGACTACTGAGCGCGTCGGGAATGGCCACGACCTAAGATCGGTTGCACTCCACGGCGGCATATAAGTGCGCCGCGTCCTCACCAGATTCCAGGAGACCGTGTCAGTGACCGAAGTGTCTGCGGCTGAGTCCGAAATACGCGACGTCATCATCATCGGATCAGGCCCGGCCGGCTACACCGCAGCGATCTACGCGGCGCGCGCGAATCTCAAACCCCTGGTGTTCGAGGGTTCCGTGACCGCTGGCGGCGCCCTCATGACGACGACCGATGTGGAGAACTTCCCCGGCTTTCCGGACGGCATCATGGGCCCCGCTCTGATGGACGACCTCCGCAAGCAGGCCGAGAAGTTCGGTGCCGAGCTCGTCGCCGACGACATCACCGATGTCGCCCTCGACGCTGAGATCAAGACGGTTATCGACTCATCGGGAGGGGCCCACCGCGCCCGTACCGTCATCTTGGCCATGGGTTCCGGCTACCGCAAACTCGGTTTGCCCGACGAAGACCGGCTCTCCGGTCACGGCGTCAGCTGGTGTGCCACCTGCGACGGGTTCTTTTTCCGCGACCAGCACATCGCCGTCGTCGGTGGGGGTGACTCCGCGGTCGAGGAGGCCACGTTCCTGACCAGGTTTGCTGCCAAGGTGACCCTGATTCATCGCCGCGACGAGCTGCGTGCCAGCAAGATCATGGCCGCCCGCGCACATTCAAACGACAAAATCGAGTTCGCCTGGAACAGCGCCGTCGATCGAATCCTTGGCGATGACCACCTCGAAGGTGTCGTGCTCAAAGACACCCAGACAGGTGAGACACGCACCATCGATGCCACCGGCCTCTTCGTCGCCATCGGTCACGACCCGCGCTCGGAGTTGGTGCGCGGTCAGGTCGACCTGGACGATGAGGGCTACGTGCTGGTGCAGGACGGGAGCACCCGCACCAACGTGGCTGGCGTATTCGCCTGCGGTGATCTGGTCGACCACACTTACCGCCAAGCAGTTACCGCCGCCGGGACCGGGTGTGCCGCAGCCCTCGATGCCGAGCGCCATCTGACGTCCTTGGCCGATGCGTGATGGACTGGCCTCCCTCGCAGTATGTCGACCAGCCCCCAATAATTTGTCCAAACCACACTGAACTGAAGCAGGAGTAATTAATGAGCAACCTTCCAGCCGTGACCGATGCAGATTTCAAGAGCACGGTGCTCGACGCCGACAAGCCGGTTCTGGTCGACTTTTGGGCCGAATGGTGCGGCCCATGCCGCCAGGTAGCCCCGATTCTTGACGAACTCGCTACCGAACACGGCGACAAGATGGACTTCGTCAAAATGAATGTCGACGAGAACCCCGTCACTCCTGCTGGCTATCGCGTCACCGGGATTCCGGCACTCAACGTCTACAAGGGCGGCGAACTCGTCAAGTCGATCGTCGGCGCTCAGCCGAAGGCGGCGCTGCTGCGTCAGCTTTCCGAATTCATCGACGCCTGAGCCAGACCGATGCTGGCGCCGCTGGTGAACGGGCGGCTCGTCAGTCCGGCCCAGCGGCGTCGGTGCGTGGGCTGACCCCCACTGGTCCGACCGCCCGCTCCGGCCGAATGGCCCCCAGCCAGCGTTCCCAGGCAACCTCGACGTCTTCGCGCCACGACAAGACGCTCCGCAGCTCGAGCCGGAAGCGCGGATATCGCGGATGCCGGCTGACCGTTTTGAAGCCCACCGCCGTGAGGAAATCTGCGGGCAACACACAGCCCCCGGAAAGCGGTTCACGGTCGCGCCCGGCCTTCACGTCCCCGAACGCCTCGAGCGCCTTGACCCCCCGCCGGCTCAAGGCGTCCTTCACGACCGCCTGGATCAACACCCTGCCCAGCCCCCCTTCGGCGTAGTGCGGGAGGATACGAGCGGTCATGAGCAACACCGCGTCCGGACTGACCAGGCGGGCGGACAGCATCGGGGTGCCGGCGACATATGCGGGCGGCGCATACAAGGCGAAGCCGGCGAGCTCTCCGTCGACATACATCATCCGGCCGCAGCTTCCCCACTCGAGCAACACCGCCGATAGCCAGTCGTCCTTGCCGGACGCGCCGCCGCCGCGCTCTCCGAGCTCCCAAAGCGTGCAGGCACGACACGGCAGGGGCAACTCGTCGGCGTTGTCAAGCGTCACCGAGACCAGTTTTCGTGCCATCTGACTCACCTGCCTGAAAGACTGAACGTCCTATGAGGCATCGTAGACGCCGTCCACACCCAACGTCTCGAGCAAAGCATGTCTGATACCTCTCCTCTGCGACCCACTCGACGTACCCGGCTCGACTCCTACGTCGACCGCTACGCCGCACGTACCCAGGGCATGAAGGCGTCGGAGATCCGCGCACTTTTTGCGGTGGCGAGCCGCCCTGAGGTGGTGTCGCTCGCTGGCGGGATGCCCAACATCTCCGCCCTCCCGATCGATGCGGTCGCCGAGACGCTGGGCGACTTGACCCGCAGCAACGGCGCTATGGCGCTTCAGTACGGATCTGGTCAAGGCGATCCCCGACTGCGCGAGCAGATCTGCGACGTGATGGCTCTCGAAGGCATCTCCGCTCATCCCGACGACGTCGTCGTCACCGTAGGCAGCCAGCAGGCCGTCGACCTGGTGACCCGGATCTTTTGTGACCCTGGCGATGTCGTGATCTGTGAGGCCCCGAGCTACGTCGGCGCTCTCGGCGTCTTCCACGCCTACGAGTGCGACGTCGTGCACGTGGAGATGGACGGCCAGGGCTTGGTGCCGAGGTCACTCGAGCAGGCCATTGTTGCGGTGGCCGCTGCCGGCAGGCGATCCAAGTTCCTCTACACAATCCCCAATTTCCACAACCCGGCCGGCGTCACCTTGTCGGCGCAACGCCGTACCCAGATCCTCGACATATGCGCCCAGGCCGATCTGCTGGTCTTGGAGGACAACCCCTATGGGTTGCTTGGCTTCGATGCCGAGCCGATGCGGGCCATGAGGGCAGACGATCCCGCCCACGTCATCTATCTCGGCTCTTTCTCCAAGACGTTCGCTCCAGGTTTTCGGGTGGGGTGGGTGCTGGCGCCGCATGCCGTGCGGGAAAAACTCGTGCTCGCTCAGGAGTCCGCCACGCTGTGCCCGCCCACGTTCAGCCAACTCGCGGTCAGCGCGTATCTCGAGCACCACGATTGGCGAGGGCAGATCAAGAGCTTCAACGAGATGTATCGCGAGCGTCGCGACTCCATGCTGGCTGCGCTCGACGAGTTCATGCCGGCGGGGGCGAGCTGGACAGTTCCCGGTGGTGGTTTCTACGTGTGGGTGACCTTGCCCGAGGGCGTCGACTCCAAGACGATGCTGCCGCGTGCGGTGACATCGAGAGTGGCGTACGTCCCCGGTACCGCCTTTTACGCGGACGGCTTCGGCAGCCGAAGTCTCCGCCTGAGCTACTGCCATCCGACGCCTGATCGGATCCGTGAGGGCGTACGTCGCTTGGCAGGCGTCATCTCTGCCGATCTCGAGCTGCGCGAGACGTTCGGTACGACGAGCGCTACCTTGACCCGGGGTGACGAGAGACCGCACCCCGACCTGGAGTGAGTGAGCCACCAAGCCTGCGAGGTGCGGTGCGAGCCCTTTCACCCATCGACCGCGGAGGTAACCCATGAGCAGGCAGCGCGTGGTTGTGCTCGCCGGCGGCTTGTCACACGAGCGTGACGTGTCCCTACGCTCGGGGCGACGGGTCAGGGAAGCACTGGCTGACGCCGGTGTCGATGCCGTGTTGCGTGACGTCGACGCGAGTCTGATGACCTGGCTGCACGACGAGTCACCTGACTGCGTGATCCCGATGCTTCACGGCGAGGCCGGCGAAGACGGAGCGTTGCGCGAGATCCTCGAACTCGCCGGCATGGCATATGTCGGTTCGACTCCGGCCGCGGCCCGCGTCGCCTTCGACAAGCCCATCGCCAAGCAGGTCGTGGCGGGCGCGGGGCTACGTACGCCCCCATCGGTCGCGCTGCCTGCCGACACGTTCCGCGAGGTGGGGGCC
>JACCZJ010000263.1 GCA_013696065.1 Nocardioidaceae bacterium | reverse complement strand
CCCACTCGTGTAACATCTCGCCTCAATTCGCGTCTGCATATGTAGCGCGGCCGCAGCAGCGGCGCTGAACGGAGCAGGTATATGACCAGCTACTTGATCCGCCGGATTCTGTGGATCATTCCCGTTCTCTTTGTCGTGTCGGTGATCACGTTCACGCTGATGCACCTGACTCCCGGGGGTCCGTGGGCGCGGGAGAAGCGTCTCAGCCCTGACACGGAAGCGCGGTTGAACGCCAAATACGGCCTCGACCTGCCGTGGCACCAGCAGTACATCAACTGGGTCACCGACTTCGTCAAGCTCGATCTCGGGCCGTCGTACCGCTACGTCGACCGCGACGTCAACGCCATCGTCGACGATGGCATGGGGACAACGATTCAACTTGGCGTGATGGCGTTTTCGCTGTCAGTTTTCCTGGGCATCCCACTGGGTATATTCGCCGCCCTCGGGCACAACCGATTGCCCGACTACTTATCCACGGCCTTATCCGTGGTGGGCATAGCCACGCCCAGCTTCGTGCTGGCGATCCTGCTCGTCCTGGTATTCAGCCTGGGGCTGAACTGGTTCCCGGCCACGTCCAATAGGTGGGGGGACTGGCACGCCTGGGTCTTGCCCACCATTGCCCTGGCCGGCTACCCAGTCGCCCAGGTCGCCCGGTATACGCGCGCCTCAATGCTCGAGGTGACACGCAAGGACTATGTGCGCACGGCTCACAGCAAGGGCATTCGCCAGCGCGCCGTCGTGGTGCGCCACATGATCCGGAATGCGTTGATCCCGGTGGTCACGATCCTGGGTCCGGTCCTCGCCTTCCTGGTCACCGGCTCCTTCATCGTGGAGTACTTCTTCGGCGTACCGGGTATCGGACGCTTCTATGTGCAGGCGATCGGGACACGTGACTACAGCCTGCTGATGGCAATGACCATGTTGTACGCCTTCACGGTCGCCTTCCTGAACGTCGTCGTCGACGTTCTTTACGCTTACATCGACCCGCGCATCCGTTACAGCTAGGAAGGGGCGCACACGATGGCTACTGGCAGCCTGGCGCAGACTGGCGCGCCGGTCGTAGCTCGACGCAGCTCGGGTGTCTGGCGGGACGCTTTCAGCCGATTGCGGCGCAACAAGCTGGCCATGGTCGGCCTTGTACTGGTCATAGCGCTGTTCATCATGGGCGTCGTCGGGCCGCTGATTGCTCCGCACAAGTTCTATGTGCAGGACGTGGCAGCGATCACCGAGAACTCGTACCGTCCGCTACACCCCTTCGATCCGCTCTCGATGCGGACCGGTCATATCCTGGGAACCGACGACCTCGGACGTGATTCGCTGAGCCGTGCTCTCGATGGCGCTCAGATCAGTGTGAGCGTCGCCCTGGTCGTCCAGTTCGTGGTGCTACTGATCGGCCTGCCGCTCGGCGCCCTGGCCGGCTGGCTGGGCGGCCGCCTGGACAACCTGTTGATGCGTTTCACCGACGTCATGTATGCGTTCCCTGACCTGTTGCTGATCATCCTGATGTCGGTCACGTTCCGTAACACCTGGTTCGGGCAACAATTCAACGGCCTATTGCTGGTGTTCGTCGCCATCGGGCTGACGTCGTGGGTGACCGTGGCCCGGCTCGTCCGCGGCCAGTTGCTGTCGCTCAAGGAGATGGAGTTCGTCGAAGCGGCGAAGGCAATCGGCGTGAGCGACCGGAAGATCGTCACGAAGCACCTGATGCCGAATGCGATCGGCCCGATCATCGTCGCCATCACCCTCGGCATCCCGGGTGCCATCCTCGCCGAGGCAACGCTCGCCTATCTCGGTGTCGGAGTGCAGCCGCCGCGTGCCTCGTGGGGCAGCCTCATCAGCGAGGGCGTGAAGTACATCCGTTCGGATCCGCACCTCGTCCTGATCCCGGCGGTGCTGATCGCGACGGCGCTGATCAGCTTCACTTTCCTCGGCGACGGATTGCGCGACGCGCTCGATCCCAAGCTCAAGGGGAAGCAGTAGTTGACCTCACCGTCGGAGACTTCGGTCGAGGAATTAAACAGAGTCGAGATCTCGGTCGGGGATAACCTCGCCACCGAGGTCCGTCAGCGTGAGGAGAAGCGCGCCAAGGCAGAGAACCTGCTCGAGGTGCGCAACCTCTCGACGCATTTCTTCACAGTGGACGGCGTTGTTCACGCAGTCGACGATGTCAGCTTCCACCTTGGCTACGGCGAGACGCTCGGGCTGGTTGGCGAGTCGGGCTGCGGCAAGTCGGTGACCGCACTCTCCCTGACCCGCCTCGTTCCCGATCCACCGGGCAAGATCGTTGCCGGCGAGATTATCTTCGAGGGTGTCGACCTGCTCAAGCTGTCGAATGACGAGATGCGTCGGTTGCGCGGCAAGGACATCGGCTTCATCTTCCAGGACCCACTGAGCAGCCTGAACCCCACGCTGACAATCGGTTACCAGATATCCGAAGCAGTTCGCCAGCACATGGGCCTCTCGTCGCGGGCTGCCAAGGATCGGGTCGTGGAGCTCCTGTCCAAGGTCGGCATCCCACGGCCGCGGGACCGGCTGAACGACTACCCCTTCCAGTTCTCGGGCGGCATGCGCCAGAGGGCGATGATCGCCATCGCGCTTTCGTGCGACCCCAAGCTGCTCCTCGCCGACGAGCCGACGACGGCGCTTGACGTGACCATCCAGGCACAGATCCTGGAGCTCATCGGGCGTTTGTCGGATGAGTTCAAGACGGCAGTGCTGATGATCACCCACGACCTCGGCATCGCCGCCGGGATGTGCGACCGGATCAACGTCATGTATGCCGGCCGTATCGTCGAGACCGGGTCAACCGACCAGATGTTCGACAAGCCGCGCATGCCCTACACGTGGGGCCTGCTCGATTCACTGCCCCGCATGGACGACGAGCGCGGCGGCAAACTGCGCACGATCGAAGGCCTGCCACCGCTGCTGATCCGGCTGCCCGACGCGTGCCGGTTCAATCCGCGTTGCCCATACGCACAAGATCTTTGTCGGCAGAAGGAGCCGGAGCTGACCGTGCGCGAGGAAGGGCACCTGGCCCGCTGCCACGCTACCGAGCCCGGGGGGTGGATACCGTGACCGCGCCGCCCATCGACGAGCCCTCGGCAGCGACCGCCACGACCGCCGCCGCCAGAGATGGCGCGAACCTCGTCGA
>JACCZJ010000255.1 GCA_013696065.1 Nocardioidaceae bacterium | reverse complement strand
GAATTACAAGGGGCCCGCCGCCACGGACGGGCCGATGACCATCAACATCATCGACACCCCCGGCCACGCTGACTTCGGCGGCGAGGTCGAGCGCGGTCTGTCCATGGTCGACGGCATCGTGTTGCTGGTCGACGCATCCGAGGGACCCCTGCCGCAGACCCGCTTCGTGCTGCGCAAGGCGCTGGAGCAGAAGCTGCCGGTCGTCTTGGTCGTCAACAAGGTGGACCGGCCTGATTCGCGCATCACCGAAGTCGTCGACGCCACCTACGAGTTGTTTATGGATCTGCTCGACGACACCCATGACCAAGACGCGCTCAACTTCCCCGTCGTCTATGCCTCCGCCAAAGTGGGGCGTTCCTCGACCGAGCAGCCGGACGACGGCGGGATGCCGGAGGGGGCGGACCTCGAGGCACTCTTCCGCACGATCATCGAGACCGTGCCTGCACCCGTGTATGTCGAAGGGGCGCCACTCCAAGCCCACGTCACCAACCTCGACGCCTCCCCCTTCCTCGGCCGCCTGGCTTTGTGCCGCGTCCACGAAGGAACGCTGCGCAAAGGACAGACCGTGGCCTGGCTCAAGCGGGACGGGTCTCGGCAGAACGTCAAGATCACCGAGTTGCTCATCACCGAGGCGCTCGAGCGGGTGCCGGGCACGTCTGCCGGTCCGGGTGACATCATCGCGGTGGCCGGCATACCCGAGATCAACATCGGCGAGACCCTCGCCGACGCTGACAACCCGGTGGCCCTGCCGCTCATCACGGTCGACGAGCCCGCGATCTCGATGACAATCGGCACCAACACCGCCCCTCTCGCGGGTCGGGCCAAGGGCACCAAGGTCACCGCTCGGCTCGTCAAGGACCGCCTTGACCGCGAGCTGGTCGGCAACGTGTCCATCAAGGTGTTGCCAACCGAACGCCCGGACACCTGGGAGGTGCAAGGCCGAGGTGAGCTCGCACTGGCCATCCTCGTCGAGCAGATGCGACGGGAGTCGTTCGAGCTCACGGTGGGCAAGCCACAAGTCGTCACCCGCGACATCGAAGGCAAGCTGCACGAGCCCGTCGAGCGCCTCACCATCGATGCGCCCGAGGAGCATCTCGGCGTCATCACGCAGCTGCTCGCCGTCCGTAAGGGCCGGATGGAGCAGATGATCAACCACGGCACGGGCTGGGTGCGGATGGAGTTTCTGGTGCCAGCTCGCGGACTCATCGGCTTTCGCACCGAGTTCTTGACTGATACCCGAGGCACCGGGATCGCGCACCACGTTTTCGAGGGGTACGAACCCTGGGTCGGCGAGTTGCGCACCAGATCGAGCGGCTCGCTGGTGTCCGACCGCACGGGGGCGGCAACGTCATACGCGATGACCAACCTGCAGGAGCGGGGAACACTCTTCGTCGAGCCCGGTACCGAGGTCTACGAGGGCATGATCGTAGGTGAGAACTCCCGCGCCGACGACATGGACGTCAACATCACCAAAGAAAAGAAGATGACCAACGTCAGGTCCAACGCCGACGAGTTCGAAAAACTGGTTCCCCCTCGCCGGCTTTCGCTGGAGCAGTCTTTGGAGTTCTGCCGTGAGGACGAGTGCGTCGAGGTCACCCCCGATGCGGTGCGCATCCGCAAGGTCATCCTCGACCAGACCACACGGGCCCGAGCAAACGCTCGCTCTCGGCGCGGCTGACTCGGCCCGGCGTCTCGGAGCAGTCATCCCCGGCTCAGTCACCCAACGCGCGGTCCGCCAGGCTCAGCCACCCAAGGCGCTGTCATCCAGGCTCCGACGAGCTCAATCGTTGAGAAAGTCAGTAATGAGAGGTCTCAAAGCCGCCCGGTGTGTCCAGAGAACGCCGCCGGAGCCGAAGACCTTGCCTTGCGCGTCTGGGAGGGCCTCCACCAGCTCGTGCACCAACCGGCTGGGATGGGCCTCGTCTCCCTCATGTCCAATCACGAGGACCGGGCATTTGATCGCAGCCAGAGCCAACCTGTCCTCCAGCGGAGACATGAGCGGAATGGTTCGCATCATCCGACGGATCGTTGGCTCGAGGAGCTGTTCGGCTTGCTGGCGAGCCCACACCTGAACGATGCGACGGCCTCTCACCTGCTCAGGCTGCTCGGCCAACAGCTCTGCGGCCAACCCCACGGCGTCGAACTTGTCGGCGTACGTCGCCATCTGTTCGACGCGCTCCACGGCGCGGCCGATCCTGGGCTCGTCGATGGCCGCCGGCAAGATGACGACCAGCCGGTCAAACAGGTCAGGTTGATGAGTGGCGGCGCGCAGCAGCGCCCCGGCGCCTAGCGAGACACCGAGTCCGCGGCGAGCGTCATGCGCAGCGCGGACCGAGAGCAGCTCCGCCTCGAGCACCGCGTAGGTCCATGGCGTTTCGGGCGCTGCGGAGCTGCCATGTGAGCGGAAATGGAAGAAGACGCGGGTGCCGTGCACTCCCGACCCGAAGGGACGGGTCTCGGCAATCGAGCCAGCGAGGCCGTGCGCGAACAGGGTCACAGGTGAGCCGGAGCCCGTGACGAGGACTTCGAGCGGCCCCTCCGGACCAAGGACGTGCGCCACGTCAGCGGCGGTGCATCGAGCGCAAGATAGGACGTACGTCGGCGAGATAGACGAAGGCCGCCACGGTTCCCAGCAGGTTCAGAATGCCGATGGGCGACCTGTTGAGCATGTGCAGCGCCATACCGAAACCCAAGATCAGCAACCAAATCACCTTGGTCTGCTTTTCGGCTGCGACGTAGGACTCCTTACTGCGGACCACCGCATCACCGAGCGCGAACACCTTCACCGCAAGCAGCAGGTAGTAGAGCGCGAAATTGACCCAGCTCTCCAGCCGGAAGACGAGGTAGGCGTCGAGGGCGGTCTGCACCTGCTCAGCCTAAACGGTGACGAAAATTCAGACGGCGGCTCCCGCACGGACTGTGAGGAGTCGCCGTCTGGTCAACCATGCGAGGCGGTGACGGAAAGTCAGCTGTCGCCGGTTGGGGTGGAGGGGTCAACAGGCGGGTGGCCCACATCGTCGACGGGAGCCTCGGCCGTCATTCGAGCGGTCGCTGCTGTCCTCTTTGTCCTGGGCGTCGCCTTGGCGGCCGACTTCTTGGTCGCCGCCTTGGGTGCCTTGACGGCGGCCGACGACTCGTCGGGGACGTCTCGATCCGGCAGCGACGGGATCGACGGGAACGCCAACGTGGTGTGGTCGAGCGCCGCCGGAGTCGCGATGGGC
>JACCZJ010000243.1 GCA_013696065.1 Nocardioidaceae bacterium | reverse complement strand
ACCGCACCCTGGTCAGAAGGGAAGCAGGCTGGTGACCTTGTCGAGCAGGCCTTCGAGCAGGCTCTGCCCGAAGTCGGATGTGAGGATCTTGTACAAGATGCCGGCAAAGCCGCAGGCGGAGACCGTGCCCACGGCATACTCTGCGGTCGTCATGCCTTCCTCGCCCCGAGCGGAGACGGCCGAAGCAGCCGCTTCATCGAGGTCAACGGTGTCGATGGTGTGGGTGTCGTTCACAGGATTTCCTTTCAACGGCCCGAGCCGTGCGCTCGGGGATCAGTGCTGATAGGCAAAGCCTGCCGACCCCCAAAGCGCTTGCCCAGAAGGGATTGCTCCACTGTTGACAAGTGGTGCGCCTCACCGCGGCTGGGGAAAACAAGGTCTAGAACACGAGGTGCGCGAACGCCCCTGCAATGGTGGGTACGACGCCGATCAGCATGAATGCCGGCAAGAAGCACGCGGCTAGAGGCCCAGCTGCTTTGACGCCGACGTTGCGGGCTCGCAATTGACTGTGAGTACGTCGCTCACGTCGGCAGTCGTCGGCTAGACGAGATAAGCCGTCGACCAGCGGAGCCCCGGACTCCAGACTTCGGCACAACGTTCGAGCCAGGGGCGCCAACTGCGGGTCGACCGCGAGTTTGCCCCATTCGGCCGCCGGGTCTGCGCCCAGAGCCAGCCGCGCGCTGATCGTTTCCAGCCTCTGAGCCAACGCCCCTCCCACGGCGCGCGCGACCACGTCGAGCGATTGATCGAGTGGCCGTCCGACGAATGCGCACGCGGTTAAAAGATCGGCGGCCAGGGGAAGGTCGCGAGCGATCTCTTCGCGCGCCCGCACCGCGCTCGGCGACTCCAGACGGCCGATCCACCACGAGATCAACAGCCCGACGGGAATTGCCACCACTACCGCTGCTGGTCCTGCGACAGTCCAACCGATCAGAGCAAACACGGCGCCACACAGGATGCCGCGCAGTACCGCATTGTCGATTAGAGATGCGGAGCGCTTCGCATCGGCAATAGCGGGTGCCCCCGAAAAGCCCCTGGCCGCAGGGCTGCCAGATCCGAGACGGATGCCTAGCCGCAACATGAGACGGTCCGCGCTAGCAGGCGTGATCAACCAGACAGTCACAAATACACAGAGGGCCAAGAGCATGGCTCGTTGCTCAGATCTCCGCGGATTGAGCGAGGCGCTCGACCCACAGCAGCCCCAGCGTTGCCAACGTGATTCCTGCAGCGAGGCAGAGCCACCCCGCTTCGGAACGCAGCAAGAAGTCGAGCGGCGCGGCACCCATGGCCACCCCCATGCCGAGCCCGAGGGCGGGGAGGGCAGCCAGCATCTTGGCGGTGGCGCGTGGCGGCCCCAAAGCCGCCGTGACCTCTGCCCTCGCTTCGTCGTCGTGGCGCAGACCCACCGCGACTCGATCGAGGACATCAGCAAGCGCAACACCCGAGGTGGCCGCCACCTCCCAAGCTGCGGCGACCGCGCGGAGCCCTTCGGCACCAGATTGCGCAGCGGCGACCCGCAGGGCGTCGGCAACATCACCGCCCACTCGATCGGCGGCCAGCACAGGGGCAAGATCGGGCCAGAGCTCACATGACCGGGCCAAAGCCAGCCGAGTCGGCAGTCCGCTGCGCATCTCAGCCGCCAGGGCGTCACACAGGCCGATGACCTCGATCTGCCGACGACGACGTGCCTTCCGCCGGCGCCAATCTCCGAGGAGTCGGCGAACGACGACAACGCCTATCAATCCGACCGGGACGAGCAAGAGGAGAACCGCGGCATAGCCATGCGCCACCCACCAAGTTAGAACGGCGGAGCCGGCGACGATGAGTAGCAAGAAGCGGGAGGACCCGGGTGAGGAAACTCCGTCGGAGGGAAGACCGGCTGCCGGGAACACCTGCCGGAGACGAGATGCCGCACCCGGCTGGAGCAGCCACGCGCACGTGAACGCTGTGCCAGCCAGCAGCAGCGACCACCACATCAGAAGCGATCCGACAACAGTAAAGCCTCCAGCAAGACGCCTCCTGGCTCGATGACCGCTGGGGAGTCCACTCGAAACGTGATCGCGGGCACCGCCTGGACCAGCCCTGACTCTTGCCTCTGCAGCACCGCAATTTCGGCCACGCGGCGTATGCCGTCATGGCTGCGCCGCAGGTGAACCACGACGTGCAGTGCAGCCGCCAGTTGGGAGTGCACAGCGGCCTGGGGCAGTCCAGCAGCCATTCCCAACGCCTCCATGCGTGCCGGGACGTCACGGGCGGAATTGGCGTGAACGGTGCCGCAGCTGCCCTCGTGCCCCGTGTTCATGGCGGCGAGCATGTCCACCACCTCCGCGCCTCGCACCTCCCCCACGACGAGACGATCCGGGCGCATCCGCAACGCTTGTCTCACCAAGACGCTCAGCCCCAACTCACCGACGCCTTCGACATTGGCCTGCCTGGCCTCCAAAGACACCAGATGTGGGTGGTCCGGCCTCAGTTCAGCTGAATCCTCGACCACGACAAGGCGTTCTCGGGGATCCAAGTGGGACAGCAGCGCAGCTAACAGCGTCGTCTTGCCCGAACCGGTTCCACCGGAGACGAGAAAGGCGACTCTCGAGCGGACGATGTCCAGGAGCAGTTGCGCGCCGTGCCTGTCCAGAGTGTCCGCTGCGACCAGCTGGTCCAAGGTGAGCGGTTTGCGGGCCGGCACGCGTAACGACATACACGTCCCTGGGCTCGCAAGCGGAGCGAGCACGGCGTGGAGTCGGGTGCCGTCGCGCAGTCGAGCATCGACGTAGGGAGAGGCATCGTCGAGACGTCGGCCCACTGAGGCCGCAAGGCGCTGTGCCAGCCGCCGTACGGCCCCGTCATCGGCGAAAGTCACCTCCGTGCGACGCAGCCCGCCGCCATCGTCGACGAAGACCTCGGCGGGACCGTTGACAAGCACGTCCGTGACACCCTCGAGCCGCAAAAGCGCTTCGAGAGGCCCCGCGCCCAATGTGTCACGACGCAACGTGTCGACCACCTGCAACACGGCTGCGTCCCCGAACAGTCGGTCCTCAGAGCGTAGGGCCTGGGCAACGCGCTCTGCGTTGAGCTCACTCGACTGCTCGGCGAGGCGGGCCCGGACGCGGTCGAGCAACCCGGCATCGAGGGCTGTCATCGCGCACTCTTGGCTGCGCCCTGGAGCTCGTCAAGAAGAAATGTGCAGCTCTTTGCGAAACGTCCACGTGCAGGCGGTCCCAATCCGTCGTTGATCCCACGCGAGACCGCCCGCAGGGTGGGGACGGTGCCCACAAGGGGCAGCTGCACAGCCTCTGCCAGCGACCTGGCGTCGAGCTGTCCGCCAGCAGTACGCACAACAAGCCTGACGTCGGGAGCCATCGGCCGCAGCAACGCCGACATCCGGGCAGCTCCGGCGGTCGAACGGACGTCACACGTGGAGACGAGCAGCACGACATCAGCGGTCGAGATGGCCTCGGCACCGACATCGTCGACGCGTCGGGACAGGTCGAGAACAACCACGGTCGACGCCCGCTGGCCGGCATTAACCATGGCCCGTGCCGTCGAGGGTTGAATTTCCATTTCGTGGAACCGCGTCCACGAAAGCACTGCCACCCCATCAGCTGAGGGCAGCGCCCCACGCAGTGCAGTCGCGCTGACTCGTCCGGAAGTAGACGACACCTCGGGCCAACGAAACCCAGCCGCATCTTCGCAGCCCATGAGGAGCTCTATCCCACCGCTCAACTGATCCAAATCCACCAACATCGTCGACTCCCCCCGGCGGGCGGCCACCATCGCCAGCCCCGCCGCCAAGGTCGAAGCGCCCGCACCTCCACGAGCCCCGATGACGGCGACCGTCAGAGTCCCGGTGACGTTGCCGTCGAGGCTGTCCGCCAAACGCCCGACCAGCCACTCCTGCGCCTGCGGAACCACTGCCACGTGGTCTGCCCGCAGCGCCACTGCTGCCTGCCACAGAGCAGCCGTCTCAGGCCCTTGAGAGGTGAGTATGACGTCAGGGCGCCTCGCCAGATCGAGAGTGACCACGGCGGTCGCCAGGTCTGCCCCGACGAGCACACACGAGGCCGCCCCCCAGGCGCGCCTGACCTGGCTCGGTGCGCGCAGCACCTCAGGTGTGACCGATGCTGCGGCGCACAGCCTGAGCAGCTCTTCCACCAATGACGTGTCGTCACTCACGATGAGCGGCGGTCTGGAATCGATGACGGAGGCGGAAGCCATGGATCCAGCTTCTGACGCTCCGCTGTCGACTCACAGCTGGGTCGGCCGTCCTGGGGACGAGCAGAGCGCACCTGAGGCTCTGTGGACAACGTCCTTCGCCGCGCGGATAACGTCCGTGGGGCGCGCCTTGGTCCAGCGAACGGGGCAGCCCCCGATGCAAAGCACCGGGGGCTGCGGGGTGCAACTCCGGGGGGGATGGAGTCGCACCGTGTCCAGCGACGAGGGGGATATGTCGCTGGCCTAACAAATGCTACTACTCCTTGGTGGTCGTGCCACACCGCCCACGCGGAGCCGTATCCTCGAGACTGACGCTCGTGGAAAGTGAGATTGACGTGGTTGACGGTGCAGCGCGAAGCGCGGCGTTCTTCGACCTCGATAAGACGATCATCGCCAAGTCCAGCACCTTGGCCTTCAGCCGTTCCTTCTACGAGGGCGGCCTGATCAGCCGGAAGTCGGTCCTTCGCAGCAGCTACGCGCAGTTCGTCTACCTCTTCGGGGGTGCTGACCACGCGCGCATGGAGCGGATGAGGCGCTACCTCACCGACATGTCGGTCGGCTGGAACGTCCAAACAGTCAAGGACATCGTGGCGGAGACGCTGCACCAGATCATCGATCCGATGGTCTACGACGAGGCGGTCGGGCTGATCGAGCACCATCGCGCCGAAGGACGCGAGGTTGTCATCGTCTCGACATCCGGTTCGGAGGTGGTCGAGCCGATTGGGGAGATGCTCGGGGCCGATCGGGTGATAGCCACGGTCATGGTGCAAGACGAGGGCCGCTACACGGGTGCCATCGAGTTCTATGCGTATGCCGAAACCAAGGCCACCGCGATCATGGAATTGGCGGAGCGGGAGGGCTATGACCTGCAGGCGTCATACGCATATAGCGACTCAGCCACCGACATCCCCATGCTCGAGATTGTGGGCCATCCGCACGCAGTCAACCCTGACAAGGTGCTGCGCCGGCTGGCTGTCGAACGTGGGTGGACAGTGCTCGACTTCAGCAAGCCAGTCAAGCTGCGCAGGCGAGTCCCCTTCCAGCCGCCACGCACTGTGCTGGCCGCTGTCGTCATCAGCGCTGGTGCTGCCGTGGTAGGCGCACTCGCGCTCGCGGCACGGCGTTCGCGCCACCTCACCGCTGCGTAGGGCTCTCCTCGACGCGATCTTGGTCAGCTCCTGGCTTGGCCCGACTCGTTCGCATCGGCAGTCAAAGCTGACTGGGTGATGGCAACCATCCACCCGCCCTCCGCCGTACTCAGGTCGCCAGCTCGCGACGCGGGACTCGAGGGGCGGATCGCCGCCCTCACGGTGTCGGCTGCCGCAATGTGACCCGCAACCGTCGCTCAGGCACCGGATCCGTGCCGACGACGGGGGTGGCTTTCGACGAATCGCTGTAAAGGGCTTCCGCTGCCGGATAAACAGGGGTACAAAGGGAGGCACAACTCAAGACCCGCACATGAGCCAGGTACCCACGCGGCGACCCACCCTTCGTAGAGGGCCAGTCGCACCCGGGACTTCCCGAGGCGACGCTGATGAATGCACGCCTGGTAACCGCGGTCTCATGTGTCAGCGGCGGCGCCTTCGCAGAGGGCGCCGCTCGCACGTCCCGTGAGTCGCGTCATAGGCACAAAGCGCTCCCGCCCATGATCGCCCCCCTTCCCCGGCGTCAGCCCGCGCGCAGTGACGCGTCGCCCCGCAGTTTGATCCAGCCCTCCCCCACGCCATTTGGGGCGCGGGGCCGATCGCCGGGACGAAGCTGTCCTGATCCATGTCCGGCGTCAACGCAGCGGACTCGACTCGGCTGCTCGACCAAAGGCCTGCGCGGCATACAGCAACCAGGTGCGCCTGCCATCCGGAGTCCCCGTGGCATAGGCGGTCAAGGCCCCGCGATAGGTAGCCCCCGCCTGTCCATGACCCGCCTCAGGCACGAGCACTGAGGCCGGGTCCACGCCGCGGGCCACGAGGATCAGGCGCTCCACCGCCCGCGCCACCAAGCCGTTTCTGGAACCGAAGGGCCGCAGCGTGGCCAGTTCGGCGTGCGCAAGGGAAGCCACCGCAAGCGCTGGCGCGCGCGTTGGCGCCACCAGATGGCGGGACATCATCTGCAGGCGAGCAGCAATACCGGCATCGAGGCGTGGGCGTCCAAGGTTGTCAGCCATCTCGGTGCCTGCGGCCGCCAACGTGTGCATGCGAGCGAAAGCTTGCAAAGGCGAGGTGGCGATCACCGGCGACAGCGCCAAGAGGTCGGCGTTGAGGCGAGCGGCTCCGGTGGCGATGGCGTCTCCTTGTCCGTGTCGCAGCTCTTCGAGGCCGGTGGTGCTGCCCTCCAGCGCGGCGGACGCAGCGGCTCCACGCAGCAGCGATTCGGCGGTCAGCGCTGGCGTCGTACGGCGCAGGCCACGGTCTCGCAGCAAGGCGTCGATCCCATCGCGTGCGGCCGCCAGGGCCGAGGGGACCCCCTCGAGTTCTGCGGCAACGCTGAACCCTTCGAGCGAGGCTGGCATGGCGCAAGGCTAGAGGGAGCCGCCGGCTCCTCGCGGTGACGCCGCCGTGCTGACGACTTGGACTAGCCTCTTGGGGTGGATTCCGATGACAACCGCATGCGAGCCTCGACTTTCGAATCGGTGGCGGCCCAGTCCGCTGGGGACTGGCCTGAGTACCCGGCGGAAGCTGTTCGCTGGTTGATCGGCGGCGACGGGAAGCCAGTTCGGGTGCTTGAGCTCGGCGCCGGCACCGGGAAGCTGACGAGGACCCTGCGCGCGCTCGGCCATGAAGTCATCGCCATCGATCCCTCCTCAGCCATGCTGGCACAGCTCCTCAAGGTTGCCCCCGACGGCCATATCGCCTTGGCCCGCGCCGAAGACATCCCGCTGCCTCCAGCC
>JACCZJ010000242.1 GCA_013696065.1 Nocardioidaceae bacterium | reverse complement strand
CCTCCAGACCACGCAGCAGCTCCCCGGTGCCGACGAACTCCTGCCAGCGCGCCAGCACCTCGCCGCGCAGCATTGTCCCGTCCTGGATTGCCGCAGCGACAGCCCGCCCCGCGTCGTCGTAGGCACGGCCCGCGTCTGCGCGCAGCCGGTTGGCCGTCTCTGCCTGGACGGCCGCCGCATCGGCGATGTCGTACGTACGCTGACCAACCGAGCGCACCGCACCGTCGAGGGTCTGCCGTACGACGGCCGAGCGGGCTGCCGAGTCCGCGGCCAGACCGTGCAGCCACTGCCGGATCGGGTCAACGGTGGCTGGTGGGAGCAGAGCGTTGGCCCCGACAGGAGACTCGACGACGGTGAACAACAGCGAGTCGCCGAGCCCACGGGCGGCGAGCATCTCGGACAGGTGGCGAGCCACCTCGTGTTCAGCCTCCGGCGGTGTACGGTCGAGCACCACCGCCACTGCCGCGCTGCGCTCGGCGGCCGCCTTGAGAAACCCCCAGGGCACTTGGTCGGCGTAGCGCGCCGCCGACGTCACGAACAGCCATAGATCAGCGGCGGCCAGCAGTTGCGACGCCAGCAGCCGGTTTTGCTCCTCCACCGAGTCGATGTCAGGAGCGTCCAGGATCGCCAGCCCCGGCAGCAATGCATCAGTGGGGACGAGCTGGAGCGCCCGCGGGTCAGCACTGGCTCGGCTGGTGCGGGCTAGCTCGGGCAGGATCCGCTCACCTTCGAACCACGAGGCGTCAGCAGGGTTGAACACCAGCACAGGTGAGCGCGTCGTCGGCCGCAGTACCCCCGGCTGGCTGACCACCTGCCCGACGAGGGTATTGACCAGCGTCGACTTGCCGGCACCGGTGGAGCCGCCGACAACCGCGAGCAAAGGCGCATCGATCTGGACCAGCCGCGGTAGCACGTAGTCGTCGAGCTGGTCGACCAGCGCTCCACGCACCTGGCGGGCGTCGACCGCACCCCGTGTCTCCAGCGGCAGGGCCGTCTCGGCGAGCGCCGACCGCAGCCGGCTTAGCGTGCGCCACAGGTCTTGCGATGACTCCGCCGGCGACATCAAACACGATCCTCTCTGTAGCCGAGGCCGTTGCGGCCGGGCTGTACCGTGCATTCTCCCAGGTCGAGGCTGCGGTTTCACAGATGAGGGTGCGGCAGGTGCGGCGCGGGCGAACGCCTCGACGGTGACGAGCGGGCGGGCACGACCAGGCGGCATACCAGAAGGCGGAGAGCGGTGCACCCCTGCACGTGGCCGACGATGTGCCGCATCGGCAGCTGCTGGAATCAGATGAGGATGGACTGCACTTTGTGATCGACGGCCAAGGTGAAGGTGGCGCGTGCGGTCTCTACGATCACCCGAACCGGTGTCACGGCAATGCGTTGGCCTGCGGCAGGGTCCCAGCAGTTGGTCGCTCTGCGCACGTGCAGGGTGGTGGTCCCGTCGCGTTTCGCCACCACGGTCGTTCGTACGTCGGCAGCGTCCGCCGTGACCTTCAGCCGGATCGGCGGTGGATCCCATGCAGGGCCCGGGTCCTTCAGTTGGGCCAGGAAGGCCTTCATGACAGCGACCACGGGCTTGGCACGCCACGGCGGTGAGTCATTTACTGCCGTGGCGTACATGCCGAAGTTGCTCTCGATGTCCTGCGCCAAGAGGTCGGGATCGTCGAGTAGCTCGTACCACGCAACCTTGCACCCCCGGTCTACCGTTTCCAGGAGCGCGGATGGCGCGTAGGCTGCGCTGACGTCCTCGGGCACCGGCGCGTGCCCTTGGCTCCTGTGGAGGGCGTTCGTGTAGCCGGTCTCGGTGATCCAGACAGGTTTCCCACCCCAGTATCGATCGACCCAGGCAAGGCGCTGGTCGAGCAGATAGTTCGGATACCGCCCTCCGGGATAGCGATGCATGCCTGCGTACTCCATGTAGGGCACGATGCCCGCGTCGCGCAGCTGCCGGTACTGGGTTTCGGTACCGAGCACGGAGTGCAGCGACGGGCCGAGGACCTTGACGTGGGCAAGACGTGGGTCAGCCTTGACCGTTTGCCAGATCACCTTTTGCTTGGCGACCGTACGCTGCGGCCAGTCAGCAGGTGGACTCCCACCTCGGACGTAGTTAGGCTCGTTGATTCCTTCGATGTAGAGACAGACATCCGCCGCGTTGCCGGCGATGTGCTGGATTTGGCGGACCAGTTCCTGGTCGGAGTAGAACACGTCCGGGCAGACCGTCATCCCCCACTTGATGCCGGCGTCACGGGCGAGGGTCACGGTGGTCCGCGTGGCGGTCAACCCACGCGAGTACAGGCCTCGGAAATAAGAAGCACCGATCGACTCGAGGGCCGCCATCCACTTGTCGGTGTACCGGTAACCGGACTGCCCGAAGTTAGGGTGCGAACAAATACCGAAGGCCTCATAGATCCGTTGGGACGAGAGCGGCTGCACCAAGGGGAGAGTGCCGCTCGCCAGAGTCGGTGGTGCGATCGCGGCAGCGCTGCGCGCCAGGGGAACGGCGGAGGCGCCAGCCAGTCCGGCAAGTCCGGCTAAGACGACACCTCGACGGGTTACTGTCGGTAGCCCGGCGTCATCCCTGTCGGCATCCCCGCGTGCCGGGTTATGGGCGTTCAAGGATGCACGCCGCATCGGAGCAGTTCGTGTGCCGGCCGATCGAGAACGGGAAGGCCCTGATTGGTCAGACACACTGCGGAGAGACAGAACGCTCTTAGAAGACCGGTGGACCTCACCGCGACGAGGCTACTGCCTCCGTCGGCTTGACGGCAAGCGTTTCGGATGAGCCCGGCGCGGTGTCTTCGCGGCGTCAATCTGCCGGATCGCGCACAGACCACTAGGGTCGGAGGTTGAGTCCGCCACCTCAATCCGGGAGACCTGTGCCTTACGTAGCAGTCTCGACCTTGAGCCACGACGGTCTCGTGCGAGACCACAACGAGGATAGCCTCGCGGTGGGCCCGTGGACGACCTGCGCCACGACGACCCTCACCCCTCAAACGCTGATATTCCCAATCGACAGCTCACTAGTGGTTGCGGTCGCCGACGGCCTTGGCGGACACCCGTGCGGTGACCTCGCCAGCACGATCGTCGTGCAGGAGTTGTCCCGTCTCTCCAACTGGCTCACTGACGACGCATCAGTCCGTTCCGCCCTGGATGACTGCAATTCAGCGGTCTACGACGCTGCCTACCGCGACTCGACCCGCGTGGGCATGGGGACGACCGTTGCCGGTGTCGTGCTGGCAAGGGGCAAAGTTGTGGTCTTCAACGTCGGAGACAGCCGTGTCTACTCCCATGGTGAGCAGGGCCTTGCCCGTCTGAGCGTCGACGACAGCCCACCGCTCGCTCCCGGTGAGACGACCACGAGCATCGTGACCCAGACGATGGGCGGCAACGTCGACCACACCCCCATCAACCCTCACATCACGACCCTGCCGTGGGAACCGACCGGGCGTTATCTGGTGTGCAGCGACGGACTGACCGACGCGATCGAGGAGCAGGCCATCGCCTCGCTCTTGGGGAAGTATCACGGCCTCGAGGCGGCCGTGGAGCTGTGGCGAGCCGCCATGCAGGCCGGTGGACCCGACAACATCACCCTCGCCGTCATAGAAGGCGCCGACGCCGGTTCCGACGATTGACCGTCGACATGCCGGCCTTTCAGCAGGTGGGCAGCGACCCAGTCGCGCTCACTCGGCATTACCAACGTTCCACTTCCGACAAGTTCCTTCCGTTATCACTGCTCGCTCGCCGTACGCAGGGCCCGAAGCTGGCGGGGTATGTCGTCGAGAACCAGGGCATCTACTCCTGCGGCAACCAAGGACGGGGATTGGTCCTTCGTTGGACACCAGACCATGAGTTGGCGGTTCGACTCGTGAACCCGCGTTACGACGCGTTGCAGTGAAGGAACGTCCGCGGGTGCTGTCGCCGCGTTGGGCCACAGTGAACCGGCGTGAACCGCCAACAGCTGCACATCGAGGTGCGCCGCCGCCGCGACTGCATGCCCGACGGGGAAACGCAGCCATGTCAGCAACCCCAACGGCATGCTCGGCAGCTGCTCGCGCATGTGTCTCAACGCCGCAGGGTCAAAGGACAAGGCAACCACTGGGCGATGGCGGATGGAGTGTTTGCCGGCGCGGGCGAGTAAGGCTGCGGTAGTGGAAGCAGCGGGCCGGCCCGCGTCCTCGATCGAGGACTTGACGTCGAACACCACGCCGGCTGCGGGTGGTAAAGCCTCCAGCAACTCGTGCATCCTCAAGGCTCCGTAACGACTCGCTTGCCCGCCAGTCATCTCGGCGAGGTTGCAGCCGTCCGCGAATGCGGCATCGTGCGCCACAAAGAGTTCGTCATCTTGCGTTCGGCGAACATCGACTTCAACCCAGTCGATACCTGCGCTCAGGGCAGCGAGGAATGAACCCACGGTGTTCTCGACATGACCTTGTACCGCTCCCTTGCCGAGGCCACGATGTCCGATCAGGGTCGCGGTTCGAGGAAAGACTTGCGGTCTCACCAACATGACTACGTGATCTGCCTATCCCCGAGCTCACTGGACTGCGGCCTGCCTTCGAGCAAGTCAAGCATGACCAAACGGCTTTGCCCGGTTGCCTACACGCGTCGCGCACACCGTGATCACCTGCAACGTCCGCTCCGTCAGCTCGTCGATGGTGATGCGGTCGAAGTCGCGCACCGCGCTTCGCACGTGCACGTGCGTCGTTCCCACCAGTTCGGCTGGTATGGCCGACGCTCCATGCAGCGAACCGTAGACACTGCCGACGGTCGCGGCGTTCGAATCGGTGTCCCGGCCGCCAGCCATGGAGATTCCGACAGCATCGATAAAGCTTTCGCCCCAGAGGAGGCCGATCGAGATGAGCGCAGCATTGTTGATGGTGTGCACCCAGGGGTAGTGACCGAGGGTGGAGTCGACCCAGTCCAGCGCATCCTCGTGAGTCGCTGCTCTGTCGAAAAGTTCAAGAACAGCGCGGAGAGTCCCCGCGAGCCGCGAGCGTTCGGGCACCACGCCAAGCGCGAGGCGCAGCGCAGCGTCCGCGGAGCTGCTCGCCAATGCCGCCGACACGAGCCCCGCTGCCCACATCTCGCCGTAGATGCCGTTCGCGGTGTGGCTGAGCCGGGCGTCAACCAGCGCCAGTCGAGCTGCTTGACCTGGGTTGCCGGGGTGCGCGTATCCGAAGGCATCACCACGGATGAGCGCACCTATCCACTCCCGATAGGGGTTGCGGTACGTCGCAGTCTCAGGCGGCCTGACACCGTGGACCAGATTGCGATAGGCCGCCCGCTCCGCCGTATACGTCTGTGTGAAGGGCACTCTGTCGAGCCATTCAGCGGCGACGTGCTCAGTGGTCACCTGGCAGCCATATCTCTCGAGGAGGTGCAATCCGAGGATCGTCCAGTCGATGTCATCGTCGCGCGGCACATCGACGAATCGTCCTGCCGTTGCGAGAGGTGCGGAGGAGTGAAGCTGCGGCACACCGTCGGGTAGCGGGTCGAGCAGCGGCAGGTAGCCGGCCAGCGGCCACTGACCCGCGGCGCGCAGGTAGATCTCGAGCTCGGCTCGGGTCAACCCCTCCACTGGCTTGCCCAAGGTGTTGCCGACCGCTCGACCGAGCCACGCGCCCTGGATCCGCTCCGGCAACTGCGCCTCGTCGAAGCGGATCGAGGAGACATCAGCCACGAGAGCGAGCAGGGTCGCGTCGTCGTCTGGTTCCTCGAATGCCCAGTCGGGGTTTCGCTCGAGCCGGCCCAGCGCATCCTCGATGTCGGCGAGCCTTGCCGCGTTGCCCGTAACGGCCGCGTGACGGGCATCCGTCTCCAGCGTTCCGACGGTGTAGCCACTCTGTGCGAGCTGCTCTGCTTCGTCAGGGATGAGGTCATGCAGGTCGAGGACATCGTGCACTGGTTGTTCCCTACGTTGGAAGGGGCGAAGGTGAGCAGGTCAACCTTTGACTGCCCCGACGAGGAAGCCCTCGGTAACCTGCTTCTGCATGGCGATGAATAGCACCATGACGGGAAGGATGGTGATGAGGGTGCCCGCAGCCAGGGGGCCGATATCGATCGAGCGACCGCCGAGGAACAGGTACAGGCCCGTGGTCAATGGCCGGTACTCGCCACCCGGTAGGTACAGCAGTGGCACGAGGAAGTTGTTCCAGTTCTGCAGGAAGGTAAAGACGGCAAGCGCCCCTGCTCCTGAACTCACCAGCGGAAGCATCACCCTGAGGAAGAT
>JACCZJ010000221.1 GCA_013696065.1 Nocardioidaceae bacterium | reverse complement strand
TCTTGGAGGCGTGCGGCCTGGTATCCCCGTCGCTGGAGGGTGCGAACCGCGTGGTCGGCGTACACGCAGTAGGTGCCGCGACAGTAGGCGACGACCTGTTGTCCTTTCGGCACCCCGCGCAGCCGCCTGGCCAGTTCTGCGGTGGGGACAGACAGGGCGCCGGCGATGTGCCCGGCGGCGAACTCGGGCTCCGGCCGCACATCGATGACGACGACGTCCCCGGCTCGCAATCGCTGCGCCAGCTCATCTCGCGTGATGGTGTTCAACGTGGATCGGTCACCTAGGTAAGCGGTGGCGAGGTCGTCAAGCTCCTCGACATGCTCGGCGGCCACTTCGCGAGTCATCGCCCAGAGCTGGGCGACTCTCGGGCTGGCGAGTGAATAGTGGATGCGGTTGCCGTCGCGGCGGGTTCGGACGAGCCCGACGCGTAGCAGCTGCTGCAGGTGCTGCGACGTGTTGGCTGTGCTCTGCTCGAGTTCGGCGGCGATCTCGTCAACCGAGCGCTCCGCCTGCGTGAGCAGGTCCACGATCTCGGCGCGGCGGCCATTGCCCAGCACCTTGGCGACCCCGGCGAGCCCGTCGAACAGGGCATCCTTTGCAGCTCTGTCACCCACAGGTCACCTCCACAGAAATTATTCAAGGAATTGCTTGACAAGCGTACCGCATGACGAGGAGTATTCAAGAACTTGGTTGAGGACAATGTCCATCATCAGCCGCGCGGAGTCCACGTCCACAAGGAGGAGACATGCCAAACACCGTTGTCGATCTGGTCGCACGAGCCAAGGCCCAGGTCGAAAATCTCACACCTGACCAGGTTGCCCGAGAGCGTGCCGAAGGAGCCGTTCTGGTGGACCTGCGGGAGCCGGCCGAACTCCAGAACGACGGCATCATCGAGGGCGCAATACATGCTCCCCGCGGAATGCTCGAGTTCTACGCCGACCCGAACAGCCCATATCACAAGGACGCGCTCGACCCGAGCAGCCGCACCATCCTCTACTGTGCTTCTGGCGGCCGCTCGGCGCTGGGCGCCGTGGCGCTCGCGGAACTCGGTTACGCCGACGTGGCGCATCTCGACGGAGGCATCAAAGCGTGGCGGGCCGACGGTCGCCCCCTCACGGCGCCGGGGTCTTGACCTGCACCTGGCCTAGGCGACATCACTTCGCGAACTATCTGTCGAATTCGAGGTTGTGGGTCTTGTTCCACCTCGGCTACGTCTTGGTGATGGCGCGCGAACGTGAAGCGTCCGCCCAACGGGAGTCACCCTGATGGAACCGATGGTCATCCCGTTGGTGGACGAGGGCCTTGGCAACTCCGCCTTCCTGGTCACCCTTGATGATGGTCGCGCACTCGCGGTAGACGCCAGCCGAGATCTGCGCGCCGTGCGAGCCGCGGCGGCCACGAGAAACCTTCGGGTGGCATTCGCCGCCGACACGCACCTGCATGCCGACTTCCTCTCTGGTGCGCGTCAGCTCGCCGCCCGCGACGGTGCCACCGTCCTTGCTTCCTCGGCTGGTCGGCGCGAGTTCGGCCACATCGGCCTCGAAGACGGCGACGAGGTGGACCTCGGAGGGCTGTGCTTGCGCGCGCTCGGCACCCCGGGGCACACCGACGAGCACCTGGCGTTCTTACTCCTTGACGGACAATGTCCGCTAGGCGTCTTTACCGGCGGGTCCATGCTCGTCGGCTCCGTGGCCCGCACGGACCTGGTCGATCCGGACCGCACCGAAGAACTCGCCCGCGCGCAGTACCGGTCCGTTCAACGGCTCCTCACGCTGCCCGACGACATCGCGGTGTGGCCCACACATGGTGCTGGTTCGTTCTGCTCCGCCCCAGCCGGCGGTGAGCGGACCAGCAGCATCGCCCGTGAGAGGGCCACCAACCCGCTCCTTCGAGCAGCAGACGAGGACGCGTTCGTCGCGGCACTGATCGGGTCGCTCGGCTCGTTCCCCCCGTACTTCCTGCGCCTGGGTGAACAGAACCGACGTGGGCCGGCCGTTGTCGACTCCACACCAAAGGTGCCGTCGTTGACCGTGAATGAGGCGCGGGCCATGCTCGCCCGCGGCGCGCAGCTGGTCGACGTTCGCCCGGTAGCGAGCTTTGCTGCCGCCCACATACCGGGATCGCTGTCCATTGCGCTGCGCGAGGTGTTCGCGACCTGGCTTGGATGGGTCGCACCCCACGACAAGGCGATCATCATCGTCCGCGAAGCCACGCAGGACCTGGACGAAATTTTCTGGCAGGCGGCAAAGGTCGGCTACGACAACTTGATCGGCGAGCTGGCCGGTGGGGTCGCTGGATGGCAGCAGACAGGTCTCCCCGTCACCAGCACGCGGCTAGCAGCGGCGCAGACATTCGTGGGACGGCGACTAGTCGACGTCCGTCAGGCTTCCGAGTTCGCCGCTGGACACGTCCCTCATGCCACCCACCGGGAGCTGGGCACGTTGAGCGCCTCGGCCGCTGGGCTACCCGAGGGGCCGATCGCAGTGATGTGTGGCCACGGTGAACGGGCGATGACGGCGGCCAGCATGCTGGAGAGGGCCGGCCACCGCGACGTTGTCACCGTCATGGGCGGCCCCGCGGACTGGGCCACCGGCCAGGAGGTGGCTTTGGAGACGAACGGGTGGTGAGTCGCGCTGTCGACGAGTCTGACGGGGTGACTCGGCTGGGGCTGGGGGCCAACGCTGCCCAGTTCGCGTTGCTGGTGGCCGTGAACGCGCTTGTTGGCGGCACGCTCGGACAGGAACGCACCGTGCTGCCGCTCCTGGCCGAGCGGGAGTTCCATCTGGCGGCGTACACCACCGCCTTGACGTACATCGTGGCGTTCGGTGTCGCCAAGGCAATCGCGAACTACCTCGCGGGGACGTGGTCAGACCGGTACGGACGCAAGCCGGTGCTCGTCGGTGGTTGGCTGGTCGCTGTCCCGGTCCCGCTGCTGTTGATCTGGGCACCCACCTGGGGGTGGGTGGTCGCGGCGAACGGCCTGCTCGGGGTCAGCCAGGGGCTCACCTGGTCAACCACGGTGATCATGAAGATCGACCTTGTAGGGCCGACACGCCGCGGCCTCGCGATGGGCCTCAACGAAGCAGCCGGGTATGGCGCGCTTGCTGCGACGGCGCTCGCGACCGGATACATCGCCGCCGAATACGGTCTACGCCCGGAGCCGTTCTACCTCGGCATCGCTTACGCTGCCCTTGGCCTCGGCCTGTCCGGGCTCGCGGTGCGAGAAACCCTCGGCCACGCTCAGCTCGAGTCCGCGTCGCGCGTCGCCGGCAGCAGCCGCCAGGACCGCCTGCACGCGGACCTGACCACTCGCGAGGTGTTTCGTGAGACCAGCCTCCGGGAGCCGGCGCTCTCAGCCGCCAGCCAGGCCGGGATGGTGAACAACCTCAACGACGGGTTGGCGTGGGGGCTGTTCCCGTTGCTGTTCGCCACCGCAGGTCTGTCCCTCGAGCGCATCGGTCTGCTCGTCGCGATCTACCCCGCAGTTTGGGGACTCGGTCAGCTCGTGACCGGCGCCGCGTCGGACCGGGTCGGACGCAAGCCGCTTATAGTGGCCGGGATGGCCACCCAGGCGGTCGCACTGGGAATCGTCGCCGTCGGACACTCGTTTGGTCTGTGGGCGCTCGCTTCCGTGCTGATCGGGGCGGGCACCGCCATGGTCTATCCGACCCTCCTCGCGGCGGTCGGTGACGTCGCGCATCCGGTCTGGCGAGCCCGCGCTGTGGGGGTGTATCGCCTCTTGCGCGACGGTGGGTTTGCCTTGGGCGCACTGCTGTCCGGTCTCATCGCCGACGCGCTCGGCATCCGGGCCGCGATCTGGGCGGTGGCCGCGCTGACCGCCGTATCGGCTGCGGTCGTCGGGGTCCGCATGTATGAGACCCTGCCCAGGCCCTCGCCCGGCAAGCCATAACCCTCACCGCTCCAGCGCTCACATCGGGGATTTTCGACAAAAGTGAGACGGGTCCCCGCGCCTAGATCTCGCCCCAGGTCTGCCCGTCGTCGGTGCTGGAATAGACGTGGGCGGTGTCGCCGTCCAGTGTGGCGGCATACAGCGTGGTGCCGTCCTCGGAGAAGGTCGCCGCCGAGGTCCCTTCGGGCAACTGCAGGCCGGTCCAGGTGCCTCCACCGTCGCGACTGAGTGCGCCACCGTCCATGCCCACCCCGATCAGCCGCTGGATGCTTGTCGTGTCCCACGAGACAGACATCGTGCCGCCGGGTCCGCCGAGCACGGTCCAGGTGCGCCCTCCGTCGCTGCTGGTGACCGCCCCGTTCTGCATGTCGGGGGCGATGATGTGCTCCGGATCGGAGGGGTCGACCAAGATGGTGCCCATGAAGGATTGCCCGACGGCGCTGTTGCGTGACGTCCAGGTGGAGCCGCCGTCGCTGCTGGCCAGCAGCCCAGCCTGAGGGGAGGCGACGTAGACGGCGTCCCCGGTGGCGCCGAGCGCGTGAACGTCACCGATCTGAGACTCGCCGGTTGTCTTGGTGAATGTCGCCCCGTTATCGGAGGAGCTGTACAGCCCGGGGTGGCCACCGACCAGCAGCGCGCTGTTCGTCTGCGCCCAGCCCATCGCGTCCGCGCCTTCGAGGGAGGGGACTGCCT